>NZ_JAUBOX010000029.1:0-84776 GCF_036700445.1 Microcoleus sp. T3_B1 | reverse complement strand
GAGTTTCGGTTAAAATTCCAGGGATTTTTTGTCTCTGTTCGGGGAGCGTCCCTGTTCCAAAACTGTCCGAAGTATTGTTAAATTCAAGAGAACCAGAACCATGAGTGAAAATACTATTACCCAAGCAACCGATAATATCTTTCTCGACCTGGGATTTTCAGCAGAAGAAGCTGATAACTTACTAATCAGATCGCAACTCATGCTCGCCCTGCTTCATCAGATTAAACATCACCGTTGGACGATCGACCAAACTGCTCAACATCTCAAACAGTCAAACGACCAAATCAAAGCTCTAACTCAAGGTAAAATTGGGGAATTCTCGGTTGATACTCTGATCGCAATGCTAAACCAAGTAGGCATGACTGTCAAAATCGAAATTTGCCCGCCCGGTAGCTTAGAGCGAGATTAGAGACATCGGTAAGTTTTGCTTTGCGCTTGTTATCATGAGCTTATCCAGCAAGAGGTTATCTAATGCTAGAAACCACCATCCTAGAAACCCTGGTCAAGTTGCCAGATTCCCTGAAACAGGAAGTTTTGCACTATGTAGAATTCTTGGCCGCCAAATATGCAAATAATGAGGTTGCCGTAAATCCTCCTCAAAAGAAACGTCAAGCCGGGATGATGAAAGGCACGTTTGTCTTACCGCTTGCTGATGATTTTGATGCACCATTAGAGGATTTCCAGGAGTATATGGAATGAGTGCATTGCTCCTCGATACTCACACTTTTATTTGGTTTTCAGAAAATGCTCCTAACCTATCAGTTACCTTGAAGGAGCAGATTGAAGCCGCCGATATAGTCTATTTGAGTATTGCCAGTCTTTGGGAAATTGCCATCAAAATCAGCATTGGTAAATTGATACTGCAAGCAGACTATGCAGACATCGAAGCTCAGTTACCTGCTGCTGGCATCTTATTACTGCCAATTTCCTTTGCGGATACTGTACTGGTTCGCAATCTACCATTCCACCATCGCGATCCATTCGATCGCATTTTAATTGCCCAATCCATTAATCATGCTTTAGTTTTAGTCAGCCGTGATGAAGTGTTTGATGCTTATGCTGTTCAAAGACTATGGGAATAAACTAGATTATTATCGCCAATGGCATTGACCCGATCGATCGTAAAAGAGTAAAATAAATTCTAGAGTTAGGCTCAAAAATTTTCCATGCCTCCCGAAGAAATCCTCCTACAATACTGGCGCGAACTTGCCCCCGCCGATCGCGCAAAAGTCCTTCACTTTACCCAAGCTCTAGCGCTCAAATTTTCACCTGAATTTACCCCCAAAACACAACTCGGTCAAACCTTGTGGAAACTTCGCCAACGGGCGATCGCCAACGGTATGAAACTTCTCAATGAAGTGGAGTTAGAGCAAGAAATTGCCGATCGTCGAGGTGGCTACGGTGTCTGGTAAACTAACTTATCTGGATCTCTATTCCATCTGCAAATACTCCAACACCAGCAACCGCAAATAGTCCAGCATTCGGATATAGGCTCGCATTTCAAGATAGCCCGATCGCGTCTCATTATAAAACTGAGCGATCGCAGAACGATCGAACACCCGAAGCTGATGTAACTCTGCGATCGCTTGCTCGCGATTCTCAACCTCTGCGCGCTCCTCAATCTGACTAGCATAACCGCGAATACTTACTGTTACTAACTCAAGCTCCTCCAGAAACGAAAAATCTTCCTCAGAACCAAGATACCTCTGAGATATCTCTTTGCGCTCTGATTTAGTGTTTTGATAGTCAACTGTCAACTGTGCCAAAAGTTGCACAATAATATCCTGCCCAAGCGCTAATTTGTTCTGAACTTGTGCCATATCGCTATTCCTCATTAATGCCATAAGTCACGATTTTCTCAACACCATACTGGTCAGGTCGCACAATTAAAAACTCATAGCCCTTTCGGTAAACAGCGGCTCCATCCTGCCGATATCCCGTGCGAGGAACTCTTACAGCACCTCTGGTGTGGAAGTTGTGTGCTTTACGCAAATATTTGAGTGGATCAAATCCTTTTCTTTGTGAATGGTCTAACACACTTTGGGCCACAGTTCGATAAGTTCCTCTATCCCATTCAGACAGATATTGCTGTAGTTCGATAACTTCAGTGTTGGAATAGTCTTCAAA
This sequence comes from Microcoleus sp. T3_B1, assembly GCF_036700445.1. Lineage (NCBI taxonomy): Bacteria > Bacillati > Cyanobacteriota > Cyanophyceae > Oscillatoriales > Microcoleaceae > Microcoleus > Microcoleus sp. T3_B1. The sequence continues at coordinate 82,649 of NZ_JAUBOX010000029.1, read as the reverse complement.
CAGTCGATCTAAATAAGGATCTACAGATGATTCGTCTGGCATTATCACTCTCATTCCAGAGAATATTATTGATTATAGCTTTATTGGAAAAAGATCGATCGCCTTTTATATCAAATCCACTCTTCATCGGAATGATTCATCTCTCTCATCTCTTCCTCTGTGTTCTCTGCGTACTCTGTGGTTAAATCATTCCGCTCCAATCAGAATTGGTATTACCCCTTAACAACCGCCCACTGAGTCACCGGTGCAAGCGGCTTCCAACCCTGAAAAGAGCCGATCGCCCCTACTCGCTGAATCCCAATTCTAATTAGTTCCCCACCATAACGATCGTGCCATTGCAAAACTTTAAACTCGCTCTCAACAGTCACCGCATTAACAACTAATCGGCCGCCTTCACCTAAAGCATTCCAACAAGTTTCCAGCACAGATTCTGCGGTGACACCGCCGCCGATGAAAATAGCATTCGGTTGAGGTAAATTTGTCAGGGCTTCTGGTGCTTCTCCCGCAACGATTTCGAGTTCGGGAACGCCGAAAGTAGAGGAATTTTCAGCGATGTATTGCAATCGAGTCGCATGGCGTTCGATCGCGATCGCCCTGCACCGAGGATGACTCCGCATCCATTCGATCGCGATCGAGCCGCAGCCCGCCCCCACATCCCAAAGCAACTCTCCGGGAATCGGTGCTAACGTTGACAGAGTAACGGCTCTAACCTCCCGCTTGGTAAGTTGTCCGTCGTGGCGATAAGCAGTATCCGCCAAACCGGAGGTACGAGGGAAAATCACAGTTGGTCGATCGGCTGCAACTGCGATCGCGATCGTGTTCAAATCAGCCAAATCCGCTGCCTTCCAGGCTGCTGCGACCCCCTCGATCCGCCGTTCCGATTCCGACCCCATCCGCTCGAACACGGTCATCAAACTGCTGCCAAACCCCCGCTGCGTCAACAATTCTGCAACCTTTCCCGGCGTGTGTCTGTCAGCGCTCAACACCAGCAAGCGCGCCCCCGGATACAAAGCAAGGGCGATCGATGCGATCGGGCGATTTGTCAAACTGAAAGTCTCAACTTGGGCGATCGGCCAACCCAAACGGGCGCAAGCAAGACTAAAAGCCGATACCGCCGGAATCACAGTCATTTCCGAAATGGGAATTTGGCGCGACAGCGTGACGCCGATGCCGTAACACATCGGATCGCCGCTTGCTAGCACGCACACAGATTGTCCCCGGCGGCGGAGAATCTCGTCAACTGTTGTCTGCAAAGGCGATGCCCAAACCAATTTTTCGCGGGTGTCGTCGGTTGGTAGCATTGCTAGGTGACGGGCGCCACCAACAACGATTTGAGATTGAGAGAGAAGGGTAGAGGCGATCGGGCCGAGTCCCGAAAGTCCATCTTCGCCAATCCCCACCACCGAAAGCCATTTGTGCATTGCGGTCTTACTGCTAATTACTACTTATCGATTCTAAAGAATAATATCGGATTTCCATTGATAATTCTTTCTTCTACTTGTTTCATTCCGAGTCTTTCTGCGACTTTTTGCGACTCAATGTTTGGGCGATCGCAACTTGCGACAAGATAGTTAAAGCCAAGTTCCTCAAAACCATAATCCAATATTTTGGTTGATGCTTCAGTAGCGTAACCTTGTTTAAGTGCTTTCGGCAGCAGTGCGTAAACTAACTGCGGCTGTGCTTCTTCAAAAAAATACCACAAACCCACAAATCCAATAGTTTCTCGATCGCTCTTAGTTTCGATAAACCACAAACCGAATTGCTTTTGGGCAAACAGCTTTTTGTTTTCCGCAAGCATTTCTTCAACCTTTTGTAGCGACCAGATTTCGCCGTCGCACAGATATCTCCTCACATAGGAATCAGTGAAAATTCTATGAAGCGTGTTGAGGTCGCTCTCCACAATCGGTTTCAAAACCAATCTCTCTGTTTCAAATATCATGGGGATTATTTATGTTGGATTAAAGGGCGATCGCACCTATCAATATTAGTCCAGGACGCACGGGTGGTCAAAAACCGGGTTTTTTATGAAAAGATGGGTTGCAGCCCGTAGATTCGGTAAAAAAGCCGGTTTCTTTGATAGGAGTGCGATCGCGAACTGTTGATTTTTGTAGTTGCGGTGTCTTCGCCGGCGGGCCCATATATCCATGACTGTCTGAAAAATATTTTCCCCAAACAAAAAGCGCCCCTATTTCTAGGAGCGCTTTTTGTAATCTCAGACTAAAACTTAGCCATTGATAGAAGGAGCTACCATTGCTACTGGAGTGACTTCACTAGCAGCCAAGTCAAGTGGGAAGTTGTGAGCATTGCGCTCGTGCATTACTTCCATACCCAAGTTAGCGCGGTTGATCACATCAGCCCAAGTATTGATAACGCGACCTTGCGAGTCGATAATCGATTGGTTGAAGTTGAAACCGTTCAAGTTGAAAGCCATCGTGGAGATACCCAAAGCGGTAAACCAGATGCCGACAACTGGCCATGCACCTAACAAGAAGTGCAAAGAACGGCTGTTGTTGAATGAAGCGTATTGGAAAATCAAACGACCGAAGTAGCCGTGGGCTGCAACGATGTTGTAGGTTTCTTCTTCTTGACCGAATTTGTAACCGTAGTTTTGCGATTCGGTTTCGGTTGTTTCACGAACCAAAGAGGAAGTAACGAGAGAACCGTGCATGGCGGAGAACAAGCTACCACCGAAGACACCAGCAACTCCCAACATGTGGAACGGGTGCATCAGGATGTTGTGCTCAGCTTGGAACACGATCATGAAGTTGAATGTGCCGGAGATACCCAAGGGCATACCGTCAGAGAACGAACCTTGACCAATTGGGTAGATCAAGAATACTGCGGTGGCTGCTGCAACAGGTGCAGAGTAAGCGACGCAGATCCAAGGACGCATACCTAAGCGGTAGGACAATTCCCATTCACGACCCATGTAGCAAAATACACCGATCAGGAAGTGGAAAATTACCAATTGGTAAGGGCCGCCGTTGTACAACCACTCATCGAGGGAAGCTGCTTCCCAGATTGGGTAGAAGTGAAGACCGATCGCGTTGGATGAGGGAACAACAGCACCTGTGATGATGTTGTTACCGTACATCAAGGAACCTGCTACTGGTTCGCGGATGCCGTCGATGTCCACTGGAGGAGCAGCGATGAAGGCGATGATGTAGCAAATGGTGGCGCTGAGCAAGGTAGGAATCATCAAGACTCCGAACCAACCGATGTAAATCCGGTTGTCGGTTGATGTGACCCACTCACAAAAGCGTTCCCAGACGTTGGCGCTTTCGCGCTGCTGTAAGGTTGTTGTCATTTGTTTATGATTGCTTTATTTGGTTTTCAATGTTCGTGACGGCTTTGTGTTCCGCCATGTAAATAAACATAAAGCTTTTATTTCAGTTTGTAAAGGCCTTCTAAGCACAGATTTTCTTATAGTTAACATAAATTATGCTTATTCAAAGCCATAAGGCTTGCTGTATAAGGAGTTGAAAAGCTGAGTGCGGAATTTGTGGACGATCGCCCACGAAAGAAGAATACTCATAATCTACCTGGGCAACGAGATTCCGGGCTTGCGTCAGTGTTAAGATAGATGAAGGGTTGCGATCGCCAACCGCAAAACTCGCAATGCACAGATATATGTTACTGCGTAAGTCCGATCGATAATTATCCCAAGGAATGTCTCGCACCGTCACCTACAGCCCTGCTTATACTCTGGTTCCCACTTACGAGTGTTTTAACCGCTGCACCTATTGCAATTTTCGGGCAGAACCGCTGCAAAGTCCTTGGCTGACACTCGCAGAAGCCGAAAAACAGCTTTTGCGGCTGCAAACTCAAGGTGTAATTGAAATTCTGATCCTCAGCGGCGAGGTACATCCTCAAAGTAAACGGCGAAAAGCTTGGTTGCAGCGGATTTACGATTTGTGCGAACTGGCACTTGCTCTGGGATTTTTGCCACATACTAATGTGGGGCCGCTCAGCTTTGAGGAGATGGCACTGTTAAAAGAGGTAAATGTATCGATGGGGCTGATGCTAGAACAGCTTGCCCCACATTTGTTACAAACTGTTCACCGGCACGCACCGAGTAAAGTGCCGGCGCTGCGGCTGCAACAGTTAGAATGGGCTGGGGAATTAAAGATTCCATTCACAACTGGTTTGCTGCTGGGAATTGGGGAAAGTGAGGCAGATTGGATTGAGACGCTGGAGGCGATCGCCCGCATTCATTCGCGATACAATCACATTCAAGAAGTTATCCTCCAGCCACACAGTCCGGGAAATCAGCAAAGTTGGGACGGTGAAATTTTTGATGCTACAAAAATGCCGGAAGTAATTGCGATCGCCCGCAGCATTTTACCATCTGAAATCAGGTTGCAAATTCCGCCAAATTTAGTTGCACAGCCAGACATATTGCTGGCTTGTTTAGAAGCAGGTGCTAGAGATTTAGGAGGAATTGGGCCGCGGGATGAAGTTAATCCCGATTATCCTCACCTGCACCACCAAACTTTAACAGAAATTTTAGCAGCAGCGGGATGGCAACTTGTGCAGCGTTTGCCTGTTTATCCTCAGTACGATAAGTGGCTGCCACAGAAATTGCAAACTGCTGTTAAACAATGGAGAGTTAGTCATTAGAAATTCTTATTTCTTAGTCCGCGCAGGCGGACTTCGTTTGACAAGAAGCGGTTTCAACCGCCGAGTGATAAAAATAAACTATTGAGATTTTAAATCAAAGAACCGCCCCCATCAATCCACACTTCAGTACCTGTGATAAAGCTGGACGCATCTGATACCAGAAATAAAACTAATTGGGCGACTTCTTCACTAGAACCGGCGGTATTATCAGTCAAAGGAATCATATCTTGAATCGACTCAGGCGCGACTGGAATGCGATCGATATGTCGCTTCGTGGTGCTTTCCTCAATGGCAGTCAGCACCGCGCCCGGACATATAACATTGACTCTGATTTTGCTGGGAGCAAGTTCTAGCGCCAGCATTTTCGCTAAAGCTACTTGGGCAGCTTTGCTGGAGGCGTAAGCTGTAGCGCCCACTTTCTTGAAACTTCTGGTGCCATTAATCGACGATGTAATCACGATGGAACCTCCTTGTTTTTTTAAATAAGGAACTCCATATTTTACCGTCAAAAATGTTCCTCTGAGGTTGGTGTTAATTGTCCTATCCCACTCTTCGGGTTCCATCTCTTCTATCGGCGACCATACACCGTTGATACCCGCATTTGCGAACACAATATCAATTCTTTGATATTCATCAAAAATGGTTTGAAATGCCTGTTGCATTTGCAGAGAATCGGCCACATCTGCTGCAACAGCTAGCCCGCAGCCTCCTTCATCGACCAACTGGCGGACGGTTTCTTGCGCGGTTTCTAAAGTGCGATTGATAATAGCAACTTTTGCGCCTTCCTTTGCCATTAAAATTGCTGCTGCACGACCAATTCCCGACCCTCCGCCAGTAATAACGGCTACTTTTTGTGAAAGTTTCATAATTTTTTATGTAAAATAACATTATACACGATCGCCTCGCCTAAAAATAGGACTAAAGAGAGAGCTTTAGTCCTAACTATAGATAGATTTTAGCTATTAAAAATATGAAACCAAAAAGTAAAAAGATATCTTGCTTTTTACTTTTTGCTGTTAACACAGTCCTTACGGCTGCGGAACCCAGACAGAAACTGAACCGGCGTTACACCTAAAATCAGCCCAACCATCCTCATTAGTTGTGATGGGTTCTTGGATGTGTTCGGTGATGTCAATATAAGTTCGGTTCGGCTGTCCGACTTCCATAAACTTAGTGCCATCGCCTCCGTTACTGAGTACCACAGCCATGCCGCCCGGATGTTCTTCATCTCCGAGTCGCGTCCAGCCAAGGGTATTGGCGTGGTCGAAGTAATCGTACTGATTGCCGTAGGAATAAGTTTGGCGCGCGAACAAGAATTTATCTACCATAAACTTATGTTTGTCTAACCAAATCTCGTATTCATTGCCATCATTTGCTGTATCCTTATAGTTAGCGCCGTAATAATCCGGGTAAAAAATGCACGGATATCCTTCGCGCCGTAGCAGGATTAAAGCGTAGGCAAGAGGTTTAAACCAAGCTTCGACAACTGATTCTAGGGATTGTAAGGGCTGGGAATCATGGTTGTCTACCAAGGTAACGGCGAGGGCGGGTTGCTGTTGGACGAGAGTGTTATCAAAAATTGTTCGCAAATCATAGCTATTACCGGCTTTGCTAGCAGCGTGGAAGTTGTAGTGGAGGGGTGCATCAAATAAGGCTACTTTACCGTCCGTTGCTTCTAGGAAGTAGTGCAAAGCTTCCACTTCATAAGACCAATATTCGCCGACGGCAAATAGGTCGCGTTGGGCATAGTGGCGGACGTGTTCCAACCATTCTTGGAAAAATTCTGCTGCTACGTGTTTGACGGCATCGAAGCGAAAGCCGTCAACGTTTGTTGTATCGACATACCACTCACCCCAGTATTTTAATTCCCCGGTGACTTCTGGGTTGTCCATATCTAAATCGCAACCCATCAGGTAGTCATAATTGCCTTTTTCTAGGTCTACTCCTCGATCGAATTCTTTACCTTTAAGCAGGTAAACGGCATGGGTTTCTGTGTTGTAAACGTTGTAATCAATGGCGTCAAAATGCCACCAATGCCACTCCATGCTGGAATATTTTTTGTCGCGGCCGGGGAATGTAAAATGCGTCCAAGCTTTGATGTTTTGATATTCGCCTACGGTGTCATTCCGGTTGTCGGGATTGAAGGGTGTGGCTTCGGCTTCTTCTTCTGCATCTGCACCTAATTTGTGGTTGAAGACTACATCGGCATAAATCCGAATTCCTGCATCTTGGGCAGCTTTTATCGCGGCCAAATACTCATCTTTTGTCCCGTATTTCGTGCGTACTGACCCTTTCTGGTCGAACTCGCCTAAATCGAATAAGTCGTAGACGCCGTAACCCACATCCATACCGCCGCCGGTTCCTTTATATGCTGGCGGCAACCACAGGGATGTAACGCCTATTTTGGCTAAATCTTTTGCTGATTTCGCTAGCTGATTCCACAGGCTGCCGTCAGCGGGTGTGTACCAGTGGAAATACTGCATCATGACGCCATTTAGTTCAGACATATATTTAGTTTTTCCTGTTTTGTAATGTTGCCAGATAGATTTTTGTTCGTAGCTTGCTAGTTTACGTAGGTCTGCAATCTATCGTTAATAAATATAATAATAGATGGGGTTGCTCACCACAATCTATCTGTTGATGGATTGACAAAAAAATGTAAATTTGATAATAATTATTTTAAGGCTATGGAAAATTATTAAAAGGGTGGCTATGCTTCGGCAACTCGCTCAAGTCTGGTTTTCCAAGTACCGTCGATCGCCAATTCAAGCAATCTAAATCCCGGCGGGATTTCGTCAAGTATAATCGGATGGCTTTTGGGTAAAAGTTGGATGCAGGTGCTGGGTGTCCCCAAGTAGGTAACTGACCCCCGCTGTTGTTGAAATTCTTGGTGAATGTGGCCACAAAGAACGATTTTGATTTGAGGGTATCGATCGACAATTGCGAAAAATTCATCGGCATTGTGCAGCATCATTCCATCCATTATTTCAGAGTCGATCGGCAAAGGATGATGGTGCAAGGCAATGATAACAGGTCGATCGCCCGTTTGTTGCAGTTGAGAGTCGAGCCAATGCAAGCTTTCTGGGGAAAGCCGCCCGCCGTCGCATCCGGCTTCTACACTCGAAAGTAATAGAAATTGCCAGTTTCCTAGCATCCATGATTTTTCTGGGGAAAGAGGCGACTGATTTAAGATTTCTGCCATGACTGGGATGTTGTCGTGGTTCCCAGGTATCCAGTAGGCGGGAATTCCGAGGGGGGCGATGAGGGAGACGAGGCGCTGGTAGGATTCGGGTGTTTCGTCTTGGGACAAGTCCCCTGTGAGTAGGAGTAAGTCGGGCGGCGGCTGTATCTGTTGCAAGCGATCGAGAACTGCTTGGAGGGTGCGGGCTGTTGAGAGGCCTTTCCATTCTCGATCGATCTCTGCAAACAAGTGAGTGTCGGTGATTTGGGCGACGAGTAGGGGAGAAACTGGTGTCATGGCTGGTGTTGCGGGTCGTTGCTATAGTTCTAGAGTAGCGTCCTGTGAAGGGCTTTGGGGATGTGGGAAAAAAGGGCGATTCCCTACCCTTGGGGAACCCAGGCGCGTTGGGGATAGCTGCCCTTTACGAAATTTTTGACAGGTATGTTAAAATTTTCGAGATTTGGTGTACTATAAGAAAACGTCAAATTTTAGACGTGACGGCGGCATAGCCAAGTGGTAAGGCAGAGGTCTGCAAAACCTCCACCCCCAGTTCAAATCTGGGTGCCGCCTTAATTTTTAGTATTTTTAATAAGTCTTAAATGCTTGTGTGACAAGGTTTTTGGGTTTATTATAGACTGTAAATTGTATTTAAGTAAGTCGGCGCTTTAAAACGCAACTATGTAAACGATGTAAAGTGTCCAAATGCTCTCTACTGGCTGACTTAAGCCTATTTACATACTGTTACATTATTCGGTTTAATCCCGCCTACCTACTTAAATGTGCATAATTGATTGCGGAAAGTAATGCAAATTTAATGCAATGCAAAAAGTGCTGACCATTAAGACCAGAGTGGGCAGAATAGTGGGAGCTAGCGGACATTAAGAGACCACTTGTTACGGGTGAATGCCATGCTGATCTTGGCGATCGCGTTTGTAAGTTTTTGCCCGATCGCCCTTCGACTTTTGCGCTTACGATTTGCGCCACGCTTGGGCGATTCGAGCGATTCGTTTCGGGCTAGATTCCTCGCTGGCTGCTAAACAGATGGGGCACAGCTTAGCCACGCATACGCAAACCTATCACCTGGCTCTCAATGAGCGCGAACAGCAGCGAGCTTACGATCGGATTTTGTCGCTGCACGCGCTTTCTGACTACACTTAGATTTTGGATTTTCTACCTAACACAGCATCATAGGGGCGTGGTTGTGCTTACGTGCCTCCCACTACAACAATTTCCACTAACTGTCCTCAAGTATTCTCAGATTTGGCAACTGTCTGATCGCTTGTGGGATGGAAATAATCTGATCCCCTTCGATGTCAAGGTATCTCAGGTTGAACAGTTGTCCGAGCGATTCTGGAATGGAGGTAATCGGATTACTTCCAATGCTAAGCTCTGTCAGATTCGACAGTTGCCCAAGCGCCTCTGGGATGGAGGTAATCTGATTATCAGAAAGGTAAAGGAGTTGCAGATTATACAGTTGCCCAAACGCTTCTGGTATGGAGGTGATCTGATTACCAAAAAGAATAAGGTCTGTCAAATTCGACAGTTGTCCAAGCGTCTCTGGAATGGTTCTAATTTGATTATCGTTGAGATCAAGCTTTCTCAGATTGAATAGTTGCCCAAGCGCCTCTGGTATGGAGGTGATCTGATTACTGTCGAGGTGAAGCTCTGTCAGGTTTGATAGTTGCCCGATCGTTTCAGGTATAGAGGTAATGCGATTTCCTCTGAGGTTGAGTTCTGTCAGGTTTGACAGTTGCCCGACAGCTTCAGGGATGGAGGTAATGCGATTGTAGCTGAGGTCAAGCTTAGTCAGGCTTGACAGTTGCTCTATCTCTCCAGGGATGGAGGTAATGCGATTTGAATAGAAGTTCAGCTCTGTCAGATTTGATAGTTGCCCGATCGCTTCAGGGATGGAGGTAATGCGATTTGAACCGAGGTTAAGTATTTTTAAGTTGGTTAATTCAAGGACAGCATTAGGAAACTCAGTTAACCTATTTCCAACCTGTCTGTCTTCATCTTGGCCCAACAGCAAAGTTTCAAGTTTTATGCACTTGGCAATTTCTGGTGGCAACTTTTTCAACTTCAGCCCCGACAAATCCAGTTTTGTCGAATTCTCCTCAGATGCTTGATCGATTCTCTGCACTGCTTTCTCTCGCGTCATGTTCTTTGCCTCTCAGTGAAATTCATTTTAGTGTGACTATGATTTTAGTCTATCTCTCGTCTATCAAGTTCTTCTTTCCGCAGTAAAACTTAGCTAAAACTGTCCGAAATTTCGGACAGTTTTAGGGTAGTGGTATTTCGTAAAGGACAGAGTAAAATACTCTATTTTGGAAGTCAGACTGGGTAAGACTCCTCGAAAGGTCGATTATTCTTCATCCTTTACGAAAAGACACTACCCGTACTCCTACGCGATATTTGATTTTTTGTAGATGTCTATTGACTACGATCGCAAATCGTCGATCAGTTTTTCTATAGCCATACTTTTTGTGGTTTCATCCGGTAGAAGATTAAACACTTTCTGTAAAAGTTCTGGAGACGCATTTTTAATCAACCAATCTTCACCCGAATTATCCCCAAGATTTAAAAAATACTTTAAACGTTCCTCTATAGCTTCCTTATCTGCTTTATCCAGTTGTGCAACTCGCTTAAGCCAATCCCCTTGCGAATCTTTAAAACAGTTAGCATCAACAGTACATATCTGATGCACTAGAGCGAAGGAATTCTTAGAAAGACCATTTGTGCTTGTAGAATTAATCGGATATACAGTTGGCAAACCTTTATAGGTTTCTTGTGAAGTCAACGGAATCAGCGTCAAAGTTTGGATGTATTTAGATTCATCTTGAAATTGGTCACTTGTCCAAACGATATAAGGATGCTCTCCCCGAAAAACCCGACTCGAATTAATCACCTGAGTGCAAGAAATTGTCTTGCACTCAATCTCCCCTGGTTCATTTATCTCATAAATATGATGATGACCGAGTTTGCAACGAAGAGATACTCTATAGGGATTGATAAAATAAATCCAACCTTGACGCGGTTTTTGTCCAGCCACTCGCTCACTCCAATTCACTCATTAACTTTTCTCTTTCTTTGTATAGATTAAGTCTCACCTGTTCCTCTGGTTGGTGGCTATATCTAACCTCAAGCATGGGAGCAGTGCTATAGACATATTCTAGTAACTGATTCAGTTTATCCTCTCCTGAACCTGCCCATTCTCTCCTGATGTTGTCAAGTATGAGCTTCAGACCTAAAGGTAACTTTAAATCATCCACATTACCTGCTCCCTCACCAAGTCTGATGAATATACTGTCTCCCTGAGATTCTTGAACAATCTCTTTGCCATTCATTTGATTTAAAGCAGCCTCTATGCCTTCATTCCAAGGCCCATAGTAATAATAACGCCAATCTAAATCAGTAAGCTGCTTGTCTGTCCATTTGACCGCATAAAGATCAGCTAAGTACAAAAACTTGATTAACTGCGTTTTTGTAATATAGCCTTTTGTTGCGTACACAAAGTATTTGATCAGGTTTTCTAGCATGGCTTTCCTTCTTTTAATTTCAAAAAGCTCCCTAATTAATCTTATAATTTGTTCGCTCAATTTAACTTTATTCTATTATATCATCCAAAGGAAAGCTTGGCTATTAAAGCAGATAAAAAATACCCAATGGTAACAAATAGAGTGTGTGCGTCCAAGAGTGTATTCTTCAAAAGTTGAATTGCCGTCTAAGAAATATTTTGAAGGATTATCGCTCGCTTTAATATTTGTTGGGCAACTCCATAATAGTTAGGATTTTCTAACCCTTCTAATTCATGTTCGATATCTTCCCAATCCCCTAGCTTGCTTTTCCACTTACCATCCTCTTCTTGTCTGGCTGCGTGCTGTGGCTGGCCATTATAGGTGTAGATTGCTATTTTTTGAAACCCCGCTTCAAGGTCACGATTCTCGCAAGGTTCATATCCAATAGTTTGATAAGCTTGGATAAAAGCTTCCAGCGTTAACTCTCTTGAAACACCATCCGGCCAGTACCCATCAGGGTCTACCGGGTCCCATCTGCATTCCTCTTCTCCAGCAGCAAAAGCAAAACAATTATAATCTACTGTTTCTTCACTTGTTACTTGATATTCAGTAAGCTCTAAGTTAGGAAATCTCAATATTTTTCGGTACTCTAGCTTACCACTCATAACCGTGTTCTTTTCCCCATTGTATCCAGGCTTGGGCCATTTGCTTCATTCGGCCGCGCTGTTCGGGTTTTACCGGATTGTCACCAGTAATTGCCCTCAACGCCCAAAACCAATGGTCTGGCTTTTGTTCGAGGTCACGCAAAATCAAGGGGATAACTGGCTGTCCCATGCCGATAATTCTCTGATAAGCCTGGTGCATTGATTTCTGTGTAACTAATGATAGCATCCCCGTTTCGACGCGCCATTCTTCGGCGAACTTCTTAAACTCTGCTTCTAGTTCTACCTTGCTTTTAATCGGGAAGTCATCAGCAGGAATTCCTGAAGGCAACAAATATACTTTTAAAACATCTTTGGCTTTTGATGCCGATTCTAAAAAGCTATTCGGCATCAACAAGCTATTAAGCTTTTCACAAAATCGCTCTTTTTCTTCGGTTGATAAGTTAGAGAGTTCTTCAAATTCATCAACAGCCGCAATAAGCTCATCTGCTAGTTCTTCCACCGTCCAAGCATAAGTTTTCTTTAAAGCGTATATAGGAATAATACTCTCTAGTATATTGACTAAATCATCATGGTTCGTGTTTTCTACCTCTGACTCTACGTTTCTGACTAAATCATCAATAGGCAACGCAGGGACTGTTTTTCTCAACGCAGTCAAAATAGCCTCAAACACTGAGTTGTCCAAGGCTATAATTTTTTCGATGCCGGATTGATATTGGCGATGTATTTTTAAAGAAGGCATATTAGTTTTCTTGTCTTTCCTAAGAGAAAGTTAACTTGAGACTAATTGGCTTACTTATACATTCCTTCAAACACAAAGGGTAAGGTGCGCTAGGCGCACCCTACAAGTAGAGTCTGTGCGTAAGTCCTAAATTAGCAATCTTACTCAAATCATCACATTTTGCTGATAATTCTTTGCAGGATTTCCACCCCTGATACCGCTTGCCAGCCAAACAGCCCCAAGAGCACAATATTCAGAAAGATGTGAGTGTTTCTCGCCCAATCACTGCCTTTTTGCATCAAAGGAGTCAGCGAGGCTGCGATCGCAATTATTGCCATCATTCCCAACCCTGCTAGCAAGTGCGGGCCCACAAATAGCTTGCCGTTGTTGATGTAGGTGACAGCCATCCCGACGATCGCCACCGTAACCATCAAGGCTAACAGCAAAGAACCCATCTGGTGGTGCTTGACGTTGAATTTGCCCTTAAGTAACTCTTTTTTGACTTCGCCTTCGGCACTTCTGGTACGTCGGATTTGAATGCCCAGATACAAAGCATAAAATGAGATGGCCAGCAGTACCCACATTAAAACAGGGTGGATGAATTGGCTCCAAACTTTCACTGACTGAGGAATTTCGAGATTCATAGTGTTCTGAGGATTAGCAAACATAGCTAGTAAAAGTATAGTCATTTATGACATGACATGGGAGGCATTAAGTCCCTCCCCCTTCACTTTCACTTTAAGCGGATTGACCCGCCTCGGCTGAACTACGCAGCTCCCTATCAAGAAAGCTAAACGCATTTGGGATTGCTTTTCTCAAAATGTTGTAAGAAGCGTTAACATCGGAGTTAATTAATTGACCGACTGATGTCTTGTACAAACCTCTTTTGATCCGCCTGCCACTAAATACAATATCCTTATCTGTCTTTCCATAGACAGGGATTGGATATAAATCGAGAAAATTAGACCGAGATGTATAAGATTCTTCTTGCTCTAGTACCTTGATTCCAACTAATCGAGCTTTGTATTCCAACATCTCAATTAGTCGAGCGTGGGGAATACTGACAAAGTTTTGATTAGTTTGCTTTCCCAAATCAATCTCAGTTTTCCATTGTACATTCTTGCCAATTACCAACGTCCCAATTTCTTTGGCGATTAAAAGGTCAACAATCAGGCGACTGGTATGATGCAAGTAATTATCAATTTTTGGGTGGCGACAGCGAGTTAACCGTTGAATGCGGGATGAACTCTTGCGACTTCCTTTTAATTGAGATTGTAACTGTGCTTTACGTTTGTTGTAGAACTGATTGATTGATTTCAAGAGTCGCCCGTTAATCAGTAGCGGGATAAAACCCGGCTGATTTGAAGTTAACGCCACTAAGTTATTCAGTCCTAAATCAATACTAGCTACGAATTTATCATCGCTGATGGTGGACTCCGACTTGTCATAAATTACCTCAATCACATAAGAATCACATTTGGGAACCAACCTAACTTGACAAATTCGATCGGGATTTACTTTGGTTTTGATTGATAGATTAGTAGCCGAAAGCTTAATAATCCCTTTCTTCAACAGTTTGCTACTAATTGCTTGTATTGTGTATACGAGAATGTTTCGCCCTTTGACCTTATCCTTGTACTTGGGCATTTTTGGGCTACCAGTGAATTTAGAGGAATCAACTTTGTAAGCTTTAACCGCTTCAAAAAAGGATTTCCAATTCTTATCTAGTATCATTAAGATTTGCTGACTGACTTTTGCGGGCATTGCCTTGTATGCTTGATGAGACTTCATCAAACGGTTCATTTCGTTGTAATTGATGTAACTCCATCCATAAACAAAACTCTGACGAATGACGTAGTTAGCAGCATTGTAGAGATTCTTGGATTTAAAAGCTAATTCATCAATCTGGGCGAAACGGTATTCCGTAGATTTAATGATATGCCTCTCTGCTAGTTGCATTTAGTACCTGTATTTTTCAAAGATCGCAACATTTTATTGTTTGACTTTCCTGACTATATGATACTACTATTGTTTATTGATGCTTACAAACTTAATCAAGTTTTATGATACTTCATAAAACTTAGCATACCAGTCAGGCCGTCTCGTGCGACGGTAAAAATATACGGTATGAGAGACTATTATGCCTGCCACTAAACAAGACGCTGTATTGATTCAAGCCGCCAAGACTGGCAACATTATTCACGTCCAAGCTTTACTCGCTAAGAATGTTAACGCTAACGCCAAAGACTCTGAGGGGACGACGGCTTTGATGTTTGCAGCCCAAAAAGGCTATACAGAAATCGTGCGTATTTTACTAAACAATGACGCTAATGTCAACCATGTGAGCAGGCGTTTTGGCTTGACAGCTTTGATGCTGGCGGCGGCTCACAAACAGGCTGACTCTGTGCGGCTGTTGCTGGCTGCGGGTGCTGATGTTAATGCTAAAAATGATGATGGAAGTACGGTTTTGATGGCGGCTTCTCTGAAAGGTGATATCAATGTTGTGCGGATGTTACTTGATGCTAATGCTGATGTAAATGTCCAAGATAAAGATGGAGATTCAGCTCTAAAAATAGCTGCTTTATCGGGCCATCAAGCTGTTGTCAAAGCTTTGGTGGATGCGGGTGCTGTTGCTGACAATTCTATGCTGTTTTTAGCTGTCCGTCAAGGAAGCGCTGAAATTGTGCGAATTTTGCTCAATTGTGGGGCGGATGCTAATGTTAAAAATCTAGAAAGCAAAACTGCTTTGATGCTGGCTGCGACGGCGGGAAATTTGGCTGTTGTCGAGGCGCTGTTGGCGGCTGGCGCTGATGTCGAAATTCCCGACAAAAACGGAGAAACTGCTTTAACTTTGGCTGCGGATGCCGGCAATACTGATGTGGTGCAAACTTTGCTTGGTGCGGGTGCTAATGCGAATGTGAAAAATGGAGATGGGGGCACGGCTTTGATGGCCGCTGCTGCTGGAGGAAATGCGCCGATCGCCCATATCTTACTCGATGCTGGCGCGGATATCAACGCTAAGGATAAAGATGATGAAACTGCTTTGAATTTTGCCGTGGTTGAAGGCTGCGAAGATGTAGTGGAATTGCTCTTAAACCGAGGTGCTAGTGTCGGTGCTAGAAATCGATTGGGCGATACGCCTTTACTGGTGGCTGCTGTTCACGGCCATAGTGCGATCGTATCGGCTTTGCTGCAAAAAGTAAACTCAAATCGGGATGAGTTTCTGAATGCGAAAAACTTTGGGGAGACGGCTTTGACGCTGGCTGCGTTTCACGGACATACCGAGACTGTGAAAGCTTTGCTTGACGGCGGTGCTGATCCCAATATCCCGGCGGATTTGGGGAAAACTGCATTAATGAAGGCGTGCGATCGAGGTTATGTGGCGATCGTCCAATTATTAGTCGAAAAAGGTGCAGATGTCAACTTGCTCGATGATTCGGGCGCAACCGCTGTCATGTGGGCCGCACATCGGGGTTGTGTCGGTGCTGTACAGGTTTTAATTGATGCTGGTGCAGAACTAAACCACAAAAATCCGGGAAATTATACAGCTTTAATGCTGGCTGAGTTTAAACGTTATTCCAGCGTGGTGAAATT
This sequence comes from Microcoleus sp. T3_B1, assembly GCF_036700445.1. Lineage (NCBI taxonomy): Bacteria > Bacillati > Cyanobacteriota > Cyanophyceae > Oscillatoriales > Microcoleaceae > Microcoleus > Microcoleus sp. T3_B1. The sequence continues at coordinate 66,356 of NZ_JAUBOX010000029.1, read as the reverse complement.
GCTCAAAAGTGCTGGAGCACTGGAGTAAGAATGAAATAGTTTTGAGTAAGGTAATTCTGTCATTCTGAGGGTAGGCTTTGGGAAGTGAAGAATCTCAGATATGGGGACTTATACCAATTTTATATGAGGCTGCATAGAATCTGATCCCCCCTAACCCCCCTTAATAAGCAGGGCTGTTTCATTCTCACCAAAAACGAGGCTTTTGTAGGGGTAGTGCTACCCCTACTCCCCGTGCCTACCCCCGCCACCAACCCTCGAATGGGGGTTTCAGGCCAAAAGGGCCGGCACGGGGGCACGGCCCCTACCAAGAATGAAACCGCCCTGCCTTAATAAGGGGGAGTAGGGGGTGGACAAGAGCTGGGTCAAAGTCAACCCCTACTCCCCTCCCGCGGGGGATTTAGGGGGATCGAAATATATGCCACTTCACATTAAATTGGTATTATGCACTGTAACGATGTGGCAATAGTTTGAGATTCTTCGCTTCACTCAGAATGACAAAATTAGGTGATTAGTGCGTCCAGGACAATGAATTAACCTCAATTTGCTTTTCGCACCCAGCCGTTAATAGTAAAGCGGCTATCAGCAAAAGCTTTTGAGGGACAGCTAACTCGCAAAACTTCGTGCATATAGCGACTCAGAAAAAATACGATGCTGTTATTCCGAGGTTCAACAGTTCTGAATGTCTCGTCCGCCACATAAAAATTGTTCTCGATTTTGCTGTCATAAATCTGCAATTCACCACCAGAAAAAGCCTTGGGTTCTCGATAGAAATAGTAAACGTAAGTAAAAAATCTGCTTGCGGTATCTGGCGAGCCACTGTCGTTGTGAAGTTTGTAAAAGTTGTTGTCATTGTGCATGGTTAACTGAGCTTCTATCTCACCAAGCGGAAATGAGGGAATATTTAATTTTTGCAGCACGTCGGGGAGAATTGCTTTGATGCGATTAACCATCAGTTCGGAAAATTCGGGGAACGAGTGGAGTACCATCGAACGGCGGTAATCTTCGGCATTGGTTGAGGTGCTGGTAGTCACAAATTGTGATTCTTTTGCTAAGACATATTTAAGGAGTTTGTTTTTTTCGGCAGGTGTCAAAAAGTTGTCTATTTGGGCGTAGCGAGATATTAAGTCGTCATTTACAGGCGGCGCAGGGGCAGGAATTTCTGCGGGAATTTCTGCGGGAATTTCTACAGGAGTTGCAGGCTGCTGCGGTTGCAGTTGCTGCAAGTAAATTGGGGGTTCTGTGACTAATCCGACTAGGTGTTCGGCGGGAAAAAAAAGGGTGGAACGCCCGTCGTCTATGGGGATTTGAAATAAGGGCGAAAAACCCAGTGTTTGTTGGGTGCGATCGACTAATGTTTTGATCAGGCTGTGCAATAGTGGTGTATCAGATTTGAGGGTGACGGTGCATTGATGTCCCCCGGTGAGCAGGATTTTGACTTTTACGTCTTGGGGTTTAATTTGCGGTTGAATTGTGCTAGTCATAGCCGTTAGTTATAGAAGAAGAAGGAAGTTCGGCAACGGATTCTGTAACGGATGTAACGGATGGAGGGATGGGAGAAGAAAGAAGGAAGATGCAAGAAGGAAGATGGAAGAACAAAAATTCAATCATTGCTTGAGGGCGGGCTAGAAGCCCAACCCACAATAGAATTAACTCTTTGTGGAACAGGCATCTTGCCTGTTCATAATAGAGGTGCAAAATGTCATTGCTACGAACTTAATTAATGCAAGAAGTGGCGGATGTCGGTGAAAACCATTGTGATTCCGAGTTGGTTGGCGGCTTCAATGGAATCTCGATCGCGCATACTTCCTCCCGGTTGGACGATCGCAATTATGCCCGCCTCAGCCGCAGTTTTGACTGAATCGTCGAAGGGGAAGAAACCATCGCTAGCCAAAATCGCTCCTTTGCTTTTGTCTCCTGCTTGTTCCAATGCTAGTTTAACCGAGCCCACGCGATTCATTTGTCCGGCACCCACACCAATTGTAGTGCGATCGCGCGTCACAACGATCGCATTTGATTTGACGTGTTTCGCTACTTTCCAAGCAAACAGCAATTCTTCCAACTCTGCCGCCGTCGGCTGTTTCTCAGTAACCATCCGCCATTTGCTAGTTTCTTCTACTATATTATCTGAGTCTTGTACCAGCAAACCGCCTGCAATAATTTTAACAGTTTGTGGCGGCCCTTGAGTCAAATCTGGCAAAATTAATACTCGAACTTTCGCCTTTTTTTTGATAATTTCTTCGGCTTCTGGTTCGCACCCCGGCGCGACGATACATTCTAAAAATGTTTGAGTTAAGGCCGTGGCGGTAGCAGCATCAATCGGGCGGTTGAGGGCGACAATTCCGCCGAAAGCTGAGACTGAATCGGTGTCGAAGGCTTTTTGATACGCTTCAGAAATAGTTGTTCCCAAGGCTGTGCCGCAAGGATTTGTATGCTTCAGAATAGCGGCGGCGGGTGTGTCGGGGAATTCTACAATCAGCCGCCTTGCTGCTTCTAAATCTACTAAATTATTGTAGCTTAATTCTTTGCCTTGCAGGATGGTGCTAGTTGTCCAGCCTGTGGGTGTACTTCCGCTTTGATACCAGGTGGCGGCTTGATGGGGATTTTCGCCGTAGCGGAGAGTTTGCAACTCTTTTCCTGATAAATTAAACTCGTCTGGTAGCGAAGATGCTTCAGCGGATTGGCTGCTGCTGAGATAAGTTGCGATCGCGCGATCGTAGTTGGCTGTATGTTTGAAGGTTTCTAGCGCACATCTTTGCCGAAACTCTAAGGATGCTTCGCCGCCATTTTCCCGCAGTTCTTTTAAATAAGTATTGTACTGTTCTGGGTCGCACAAAACTGTCAAATGAGCGTGGTTTTTTGCTGAAGCTCTCAGCATCGCCGGCCCGCCGATATCTATCTGCTCAATGGCGTCTGCTAGAGTAACTCCGGGTTTAGAAATTGTCTCTTCAAATGGATACAAATTGACTACAACTAGATCGATCGCCCGAATTTGATTTGCGGTTAAATCTGCAAGGTCTTCCGGTACATCGCGGCGTGCTAAAATGCCGCCGTGGATTCGTGGATGAAGTGTTTTGACTCGCCCTCCCAAAATTTCGGGGGAACCAGTATATTCCGCAACTTTGGTGACTGGGATGCCTGCTTCTTTGAGGGCCGTTGCTGTCCCGCCACTACTAATTATGTCAAATTCAAATTCTTCTACTAGACTGCGCGCTAAGTCGATTAGTCCGGTTTTATTGGATGTGCTCAGAAGTGCTAGACGTGCCATTGGTTTGAAGTTGCGATCGCAAAAATAGACAGGTTATATTCTATACCAAGTCTGGTGGCAGGGAGATGATTTGGTAATGGCTAATTATAATTATTTTTAACAAATTAAAGATGAGTTCGCTTATTTTAGCTCATATTTTTTGTCCAAATTATATAATATTTTATACTGACCAGTGGCTTCTAAATATTTAGGACTTGCGCGTGGAACTGATTATTTTGTGAGTGCGAGGGGGATTGCAGCCCTATCCAGCTTTCACAGTTCGTGTCGCTACGTAAGTGTCAATGTTGTTGAAATTACTTAATAAAACTTAATAGATAATTCTAGGGCGATCGCTCTTGAATTTTAACGATGTCTTATGATGAATTCTAAAAGTAATGTGCTAGCATCGGGTGTAAATTGCTCTCTCCCTAAAATTCTAGGAAAATTGGGCGATCGCAACACCTTAATCTAGAAAATAATTTGGTAGGGTTGAAATATGTTTTTTCAAGAAGCCGAGCCCGAAAATAAACTCAGTAATATTAGCAGGAATCATAAAAAAACTGCTGCCAATCTGGCCAATAGAACAGGCTACCAACAGATTTCCAAAAAAAGAGTCCAGAATTCGACCGAGGCCAACATTTCCGAAGCTTATAGTGTTAGTTTGTGCGAATTGCAGCAGATGGAGCGAGCAATGGAACAGCTAAAGCAGGATTTGAAAGCTAGCGAATCTCGGTTTCGGAATGTGATAGAAAAAAATGCCGACGGCATCGCAATCGTTAACAAGCGAGGACTTGTCTGTTTTGCCAACCCGTCAGCAGAAGCGCTGTTTAACTGCAAAGCAGAGGAACTTTTAGGTCAAGCATTTTTTGGCAATTTAGTAGTAGAAGTTTCAGCTTGCGACATTGAGATGGCGACGGATATTATTCCCCAAGTTGGAAAAACAGAAGCACCAGGAACTCGCGTCGTGCAAACAGAAGTTGAAGCTATTCGCAAGCAAAAAGCAAATGCTGTAGTAGAAATGCGGGTGGTGGAAACGGAATGGGATGGAGAAATGGCTTATTTAGCTACGCTGCGGGACATTACCGATCGCAAGCGCGCAGAAGAAATGCTTTGGTTGTACGATCGAGCTATCGCAGCTACTAGCACCGGAGTTACGATTTCTGACGCCACTGACCCCGAAAATCCAATTATTTATTGCAATCCCGCATTTGAAAGCATGACAGGTTATCGGCGACAGGAAATAATCGGAAAAAACGGCCGATTTTTGCACGGAAGCGATACCGACCCGGCGGCAGTAGAAATAATTCGCCAAGCCTTGCAAACAGAAAGCGAATGCAAGGTAATATTAAAGAATTACCGCAAAGACGGAACCGCTTTCTGGAATTGTTTCTCAATATCTCCTGTGCGCGATCGAATGGGAAAATTAACTCATTTTATAGGCGTACAGAGAGACATCACTGAGCGCAAACAAGCCGAAGAAGCCTTGCATAATTCCGAAGCACAAAGCAGAGAACAAGCCGCTCAACTAGCCGCCACACTTGAGCAACTCAAAGCCACTAATTCCCAATTAGTTCAAAGCGAAAAAATGTCTAGTTTGGGATTGCTACTTGCCGGGGTCGCTCACGAAATTAACAACCCAGTCAGCTTCATTTACGGCAATCTCGCTCATCTCACAAATTATACTCAAGACTTGTTTCACCACCTCGAACTTTATCAACAGCACTATCCTAATCCCGTCGCCGAAATTCAGCAGGCAAGAGAAAAAAATGATCTCGATTTTTTAGCTGAAGATTTACCTAAAATACTGTCTTCAATGAGCGTTGGTGTCGAGCGGATTTGCCAGATTGTGCAGTCGCTGCGGAACTTTTCGCGGCATGACGATTCACAGATGAAACCCGTTAACCTCCACGAAGGTATTGACAGCACGCTGTTAATTCTCAATCACCGTTTGAAAGGGAGCGGAGAAAAGCCGCCAATTCAAATTGTCAAACAATACGGAGAATTGCCAACTGTTGAGTGTTTTGCTGGGCCGATAAATCAAGTTTTTATGAATATTCTCAGCAATGCGATCGATGCTTTAGAAGATGCCAACAGTAGGCAAAATTGTCAAGAAATGCTAGAAACTCCCAGCCAGATTAGGATTGGTACGGAAGTTGTCGGCAATTTTGTAGAAATTAAAATTGCCGACAACGGGCCGGGAATACCTGAGCAAGTCAAACAGCAGATATTCGATACATTTTTTACTACCAAACCCATTGGCAAAGGCACGGGAATGGGTTTGTCAATTAGCTATCAAATTATTGTAGAAAGACACAAAGGCGAATTAAATTGTACTTCGGAATTGGGCAAGGGCACGGAATTTACTATCAGAATTCCGATCGCACCTTAGTGCAGAATGTGCAATCCGCGCCTTACCAACGTGATATATAGGCAAGCAAGCGAGCGGGACGCTCGCACTCCTAAAAAACGAGAAAAATCGTTTTTTCTCGTTCCCAGACTCTGGCTGGGAACGCATACTTAGAGGCTCTGCCTCCCCATTCTAGAAACAATTTCAGGGTGTTTTTCGGCTCACATTACCCGCATAAAAAGCGAATTAAAAAACCTCTGCACCCTCCAACTTCTTAAAAGTTTCAACCTTAGCCCTCGCCGCTTCCCCGCAAGTCTTCGGCGTCGGAAACATCTTCCCAGGATTCGCCAAACCTTTCGGATTAAACACCTGGCGCACCCACTGCATCGTCTCCAAATCTACCTCCGAAAACATATCCGGCATAAAACACTTCTTGTCAGCGCCGATGCCGTGTTCCCCCGAAAGACTTCCCCCAACTTTCACGCAAAGCCTGAGAATTTCCCCGCCCAATTCTTCCACCTTTTCCAGCGCACCTTTTACCGAGTTATCGTACAGAATCAGCGGGTGCAAATTCCCGTCTCCCGCATGAAATACATTAGCAATTCGATAACCGTATTTCTCGCTCAAGCCCTCAATTTCTTTCAAAACATAAGCCATTTGCGTTCGTGGAATCACGCCGTCTTGCACGTAATAATCCGGGCTGAGATGACCCGCCGCCGCAAAAGCAGCTTTCCGCCCTTTCCAAATTTTTAGGCGCGTTTCCGCGTCGGTTGCCGTGGTGATATTTCGTGCTCCGTTATGCTTGCAAATATCAGCAATCCGCTGTTTGTTTGTGGCAACTTCCACTTCTAAACCGTCGATTTCTACGAGGAGAATTGCCGCCGCATCGCGGGGATAACATCCAGTTGCTACCACATCTTCCACAGCATTGATGCTGATGTTATCCATAATTTCCATGCCGCCGGGAATAATACCAGCGCTGATAATATCGGAAACTGATTCGCCCGCTGCTTCTATACTGGAAAAATCCGCTAGGAGAACGCAAATCGATTCCGGCGCTTTGAGAATTCGTAAAGTAACTTCTGTGGCGATTCCTAATGTGCCTTCGGAACCGACAAATACACCAGTTAAATCGTAACCGGGCATTTCGGAAATTTCGCCACCGACATCGACAATTGAACCGTCGGGAAGTACCAATTTTAATCCTAAAACGTGATTTGTTGTGACTCCGTATTTGAGGCAGTGAACGCCGCCAGAATTTTCGGCAACGTTGCCGCCAATCGAACAAATAATTTGACTGGAAGGATCGGGGGCGTAGTAGAAACCGGCGCCGCTAACTGCTTGCGTTACCCAGTTATTAATTACTCCCGGTTGCACGACTACTTGCTGATTTTCTAAGTCTACTTTCAGGATTTTTCGCATCAGGGCAGTAACAATCAGCACGCAGTTTTCTACAGGCAAAGCGCCGCCGGAAAGGCCGGTGCCTGCGCCTCTAGCCACCCAGGGAATTGAGTTGCGATCGCATATTTTGACCACTTGCGCCACTTCCTCGGTAGTTCGAGGCAATACCACCAGGGCGGGGCGCTGGCGGTAGCTGGCGAGTCCGTCGCACTCGTAGACAATCAATTCTTCGCGGCGCTGCACGACGCCATTTTTGCCAACTACAGCCTCGAATTCTTTAATAACGGGTTTCCAGTTGCGTTCTGTTTCTACGGCTATCATTAGTGATTTTTATTAGGGAACTATCAATAATATTGTTGCAAATTTTACTAAGTTTAGCCAATTATTTTTCTAAGGGTTGCAATATTGACACAGGGAAGGATCGGCAGTGTCTCGACCGTCGGGAAATAGTTTTTCTTTAGTATAACCGCAGTTTTTGCATTTATAGATTGCCGATCGCACTAGCTGAGTCGGAAAATAGCAAAGTCCGCAGGGCAATCCGATTTTCGTCTCAGCAATATCGAACCCCGGCCAACCGCACTCCGGGCAGAATTGCTTAAATTTTTTAACTAAATCGAGAGTTGCATTTTCGATGTTTTTCATCCGAGTTGGATTGTACATCGCCCGCATATCTGTTTCGATGTGAACTCGGCCGGTTGACGATTTTTTTAAGCCTGCTGTAACAGCGTCAAAAAGTTTTTTTTCTGTCCTAATTCCCTTGACAATTTCGCCGTTACCGAGGGCAGCGTCGCCAACTACAACCACCAGTCCATGTTCGGGAAATCCCGCTTTTTTCGCAAAATCATCTGCTTCTTGTATACTGGAAACTAACTGGTGACTGTAGTTAGTTTCCACGGAGAAAGAGTCACCGATTAGTTCTAGATTGTTGGTTCGATCTAATAAAATTACGATTTCTCTGTTAGCTGGCAGATACGGCATCATTGGGTGAGGGCCGAAAAAACCTTCGCTGGCAAAGGCAAGAGTTTCGCCCGCAATTTCTAGGGCTTTTTGTGCTTTATGGCGAGCCGCTTCTATTTGTGTTCCTAAGCGTTTAACTTCTCTGGTGAAGGTGCCGAATGCGTCAGTGTCAAGCGCCGCAGGTACTAGGATATTTACGCCCAATTCTCGTTCCAAAATGGGAGCCATTACCCGTTCTTTTTGGTGCATGGTAGCAATAACTGCGGTGCGATAGCTCAATAATTGATTGGGATTCACAGGCTCATAAATATTAGACATACAGCAGCATCATTTTAGGAAAAAAAACTCACATACACCCTTTCCACCGCCCCACAACCGATAGAAACCCTGACTTAACTTGCGAGTAAAAATTTTAGACCTCAGTTAAATATTCATGATATTCACCTGTGGACTTAATTTAAAATTCTTCAATCTAAAATCTAAAATCTAAAATCTAAAATCTAAAATCTAAAATCGTATTAGTTCCCTCCAGTCACTCCCCCAGCTTGACCTCTGAGTACAAAAATTACTCCTGTCATAATTAGCCCCACGCCTACCAACCGCAGCGGCGGCAAAGGCTCGTGAAATATCAGTTTGCCACCTAAAACAGTAAACAAGTAACTAATTGACAGTAAAGGTGAGACTATGCTAAGGTGTGCCCGCGACAAAACTACAATAAAGCCGATCGAAGAAATTGCATACAAAGAAAGACCACTTACTATCAAAGGCTCAGTAGCCATTGCTATAATTTTTTCTATTAAATTAGCAGCGCCAATGGGCCCTAATATTTTAGCTCCTGCCTTCAGACTGAATTGACCGGCGACGCCGCACAATATTGCAGCCAGCAATAACAAAAACACGCTTCTATTCATAAGTTTATTAACCTATAGTACAATCAAAAATTGCCGTTCCCAAAACCGGAAAAACTTTAATTAAGTTTTGCTAGGTTTTATTCACCACTAATATTTTTAGCAGAGATACAGGAAAATCAAGTATGGTCGATCGCGATCGAGAGTGGAACCCATATATGGCAGAGCCGACCAACCCAACCGGAGAATATACTCTAGAACTATCGATACTCATGCCTTGTCTGAACGAAGCAGAAACTTTAGAAATCTGCATCGAGAAGGCACAGAAGTTCCTGCGCGAACTTGATATGGCCGGCGAGATCATCATAGCAGACAACGGCAGCACTGACGGTTCTCAAGATATCGCTACCAGAATGGGAGCGAGAGTTCTGCCCGTAGCAGCTAAAGGCTAAGGCAGCGCTCTGATGGGAGGAATCATCGCAGCCCGCGGAGTTTATATTATCATGGGCGATGCTGACGACAGCTACAATTTTTCCAACCTCGGCGCTTTTGTCAACAAATTGCGAGAAGGTTTCGACTTAGTGATGGGAAACCGCTTTCAAGGGGGCATCAAACCGGGTGCAATGCCGCCGCTGCACAAATATTTAGGAAATCCGGTGCTGACATGGGTTGGGCGGCTATTTTTTGCAAGTCCCGTCGGCGATTTTCACTGCGGACTCAGGGGTTTTAGGAGAGACTCAATTTTGAAACTCGACTTGCAAACAACGGGGATGGAATTTGCTAGCGAAATGGTAGTCAAGGCCTCTGTATACAAGCTGCGGATAACTGAAATCTCAACCGTACTTTCTCCCGACGGGCGCAGCCGTCCGCCGCACTTGCGAACTTGGCGAGATGGCTGGCGGCACCTGCGATTTTTGCTGCTTTACAGTCCTCGGTGGCTGTTTTTGTATCCGGGTACTGCGCTGATGATTGGGGGCATAATTATCGTGGTTTGGCTGTTACCCGGTACTCAAAAGATTGGGAGTATCAGCTTTGATGTACACACGTTGCTTTATGGTGCGATCGCAATTATCATCGGTTTTCAAGCAGTAACTTTCGCTTTTTTCACCAAAATTTTCGCCATCAGCGAGAAATTCCTGCCCGAAGACCCCAAAGTCAACAAAATATTTCGCTATGTCACCCTAGAGACAGGATTGATTGTCGGAGTCACGCTGATATTAATCGGAATAGTTGGCTCGTTCTTGTCATTAACTATCTGGAGCGAAACGGCTTTTGGTACTCTCGACCCTTCTAAAACTCTGCGTTTGGTTATTCCCTCGCTCACTTGCCTGACTGTCGGTTTGCAGATGGTTTTGTCGAGCTTTTTTCTCAGCGTGCTGAGCTTGAAGCGTAGGTGATCACATTAAAGTTACTGGCAACCGTCCTCAAAACTAAATTTCCATGCAGAGGAAGTTCAGGGCGATCGCACTGCAGGCAATATCGGGGCGATCGCAATGCAGGCAAAATCAGGGCCGCAGGAGCCAAATTTCAGACTATCTGGTATAATAAAATAGCCAGCTCTAATAATTTTCAATAGCTATGAACTATGAAAACTCAAGAACTTCGCCAGAATCTTAAGCAATCCATAGATCGCTTATCTCCTGAACGGCTGATCGTTGTGGCTGATTTCTTAGCTTATTTAGCAGAACGTGAAAGCAATGAAGCTACGGTGGAATTATTAAAAATTCCCGGTTTTCTTGAAGTATTTAATAAAGCCCAAAAAGATGTAGCAGCAGGTAAGGTGACGACCGTTGAGCAACTCAAACGAAAATACTGATGAAAGTCTAAAGTTTTATTCAGTCGTTCTTAGCTTTGATGCTCAGGAGTTTTTTGAAGAAGCATCAGCTTCTTTACAACGCAAGCTAGATATAGCAACCCTAAATCATTCGCCTAATTATTGTAGGGGCAATCCCCCTGTGGTTGCCCCGATAGATAGGGGGTAGGCACGGGGAGTAGGGGTAGCACTACCCCTACAAATTTACATGAATGATTTAGGATTGCTATAGATGTTTTGAGATGTTGAAAACTGACCCTCGCAGTCATCCAAATATTAAGCAACTCAAAGGCGAATTAGCTGGATACTATCGCTATCGCGTTGGAGATTATCGGGTAGTTTATGACATTGATGATGAGCAAAAGCGTGTGGTTGTGACTGTTATTGCTCATCGTCGTGAAGTGTATTAGGGCGCACTTTGGGAAGATAAGGGCGATCGCACATTTATTTATTCACTGCTTTTTACGTGATGTTCAACATAAGAGCGCAGCACAGCGTTCATTAGAGATTGATAGCCTTTTCCTTGGCTTTTAAACCAATCTAATACATCGCTATCAACCCTTAAAGAAATAGCTTGTTTTGTCAGTGGTGTTACGAGTTTTGCTTTTGCCCAAAAAATCGCATCTAATTCAGGAATATCAGAGGTATCGATTGCGGATTCTGGAATATTTTCTAATTCTTCAAGTCGTTTGCGCGAGATAGTCATATTCAAAGTACCTAAAAATGTATATACAAAGCGTATATACTTAGAGTATAGCATAAAGGGCGATCGGATACTCACTCAGGCGGGCCAAAGCGATCGGGCAAGTCATCAAGAGTTAACCCGCGCGATCGCAAAAAATTTGCCAAAGCTTTCATCTGGGCAATTGTGAATGTCGGCACGTTATCTCCGGCTTCCCAGCGACTCACAGTGCGTACCGATGTCCCAATTTGCCGAGCAAATTCTTCTTGGGACATTCCTAACTCATCTCTGAGTTTTTTCAGCGGTGATTCGCCAGCTTCTTCTTGAGGTTGTCTTCGCTTAATCATTACAAAATGTGACATAGTGTCTAGACTACTTGAGAAAACAACTTTGTCCAGACACTATGTCTATATAGACAGCAAAAGGGCAGAGTACGGGAAATCAGCCCTGCCTTTCTAGTGTCTCATTTTGTCCGCAATCTATTGCAGAACTAGGATGAACTACAAACAACAACTTTACCCGTGGGTGATTTACCGCCACCTGCCCAACCTGCAACGCCTGACTGTGGCGCGTTTTCGCCGCCGAAACGACGCCGAGGAACACTTGCGGATTATCAAAAGATTGCTGCCGTAAGCGGAGTTTGCGAGATCCTTTGAGGTGAATTCGCAACAGCTAACAAATTGTGCAAGATAGTATAAGAGCGATCGAACTTTGGGAATAAAAGGGCGATCGCTTTTCCCATAATTTTAAATGGAGATATAATAGAGAGCAAGCAAAAACTCTTACAACCAAATCTATGTTTACTTATAGCAAGGTACTGAATCAAGTTAAAAGCCTCACGCTTGCAGACAAACTGCGGTTATTAGAAGAATTGAAAAAGATGATTCAGTTACGGGAAGAAGTTGCCGAAGATGATGAAGTAATTTCAGCAGAAGAAATAGCAGAGAGCGAGGCTGCTTGGCAAGATTACCAAGCTGGTCGCGATCGGGGGATATCCTCCCAAGAACTCAAATTGAAGCTATTTGGAGAAAAAAATTGACTGACTACATTCTCCTGAAAGCAGCAGAACGCTATTTATCGCGAATGCAACCGGATGACCAAGTACGAATTGTCAAGGCTTTAGATACTTTAGTAAGTGACGATAGAGGGCTTGACATTAAGCAACTTAAAGGTCGTCCTGAATTAAGGCTGCGAGTGGGTAAATATCGGATACTTTTTGTAGAAGACAGGGAAAATCAAGTATATGTTGTGACTGCGATTAATTCTAGGGGAGATGTTTACAAATAAGGGGGATCGCACTTTATTTGGGGAAGAAAAGGGCGATCACACTTCCCTCGATCCTAAATTGCTATAATAACAATCAGCCAAAAAATCTCAACATAAAGCCTATGTCTACTTATAGCGAGGTACTGAGTCAGGCTCAAAATCTTACTCCTGACGAGCAACAGCAGCTTTTAGAAGTATTGTCAGCTTTGATGCGCGATCGGGTAACAGCCCAAACTCAAGGTAAACGATCGGAAATTGATGCAGCACTGATTGAAATGGTACAAGATCCAGAGTATCAAGCTCAAGTGCTACAGATGGAGGCTGAGTTTGCGGTAGCGAGTTGGGAAGCGCTGCAATTGGGAGAATCTCCTGTATGAACCGGGGAGAAGTCTATGATGCTAGACTTGAATTTGTTGAGGGTTCTGAACAAGGAGGAACCCGTCCTGTTATCATCAAAGTTAAGGAACTAGCAGGAGTTAGAGAAAATTACTCTAAAAATGGATAGCTAAGTTACAGATACAACCGTACTAAAGTTGCTATTATTTATTATTGATAATCCCACAGACTAGGAGATTAAGATGCAAGTCAAAGACATGACAGTTGACCAATTGCGGGACTTAATTCGGCATACCGTGGAACAGTGTTTAGAAGAATATTTGGGCGATCCTGATGCAGGTTTAGAAGTTAAGGAAGAAGTCAAGCAGAAATTGTTAGAGTCAACGAAGCGCAAACAAGCAGGAAAAAGTAGCGTCGAACCTGGGGAAGTTTATCAAAAACTCGGCATAAAATAGTAATGAGCTATTCGGTTGAGTTGACTGCAGAAGCTCTGGTTAACCAAGAAAGATTGACTCAGGCTGTGCAGGAGCGTATAGGTAATAAAATCAATTGGTTGGCTGAAAATTTTGAACAAATTACTCCTATGCCGTTGTCGGCTAATCTGGCAGGTTTCTTTAAGTTAAGAGTGGGTGATTATCGGGTAATTTATTCTTTTGATGATGATTTAAAGGTGATTACTATTCACCAGATTGGACACCGGAGAGAAATTTATGATTAACTGAAGTGCGATCGCACTTTGGGAAAATTAAGGGCGATCGTACTCTGGGAAAATAAGGGCGATCGCACTTCCCTCGATCCTAAATTGCTATAATGACAATCAGCCCAAAAATCTCAACATAAAGCCTATGTCTACTTATAGCGAGGTACTGAGTCAGGCTCAAAATCTTACTCCTGACGAGCAACAGCAGCTTTTAGAAGTATTGTCAGCTTTGATGCGCGATCGGGTAACAACCCAGACTCAGAGTAGCAGTGAAAGATTGCCCAGGAAAAATTTAAAGAGATGGCGAGGTTTTTTGCCGTATCGTGTGGATGCTTTGGAATTCCAGTTGCAACTTAGAGAAGAATGGGATGATTAATAAATATCTTCTCGATACCAACATTCTGATTTACTACTTCTATGACGAGCCGGAGGTTCAGCCTATATTTGATGAGATTGAAGCTGGAGATGCAGAGGCATTTTACTCTCCGATTAGTTGGGTGGAGTTACTTTGTTACCCGGCATTGACAGAAGAACAAGCGAATGAGATGCGAGAATTTTTGAGGCTTCTTAAGTGCGTATCATTGACAGAATCAGTGTTAGATAGTGCAGCCCATATTCGCCGAGATTATCGCTTAAAACTAGGTGATGGTGTAATTGCCGCCTGTGCTTTAGTTGAGGGATGTGTTTTGGTGACTCGCAATGCTAAGGATTTTAAGCGTGTTAATGGGTTAACTATATTGAATCCATTTGATTAGGTAAAAGAAGGGGCGATCGTACTTTGGGGAAGATAAGGGCGATCGCTTTTCCCCGAATCCCGAATTGAGATATAATAAATACCCCGCCAAAAAATCAACGAAATTTAGTGTAAGTTAAGATAGCCTATGTTGACTATTGAACAGATAGAAAATGCGATTCTCCAACTTCCGCCCAACAAGATTGGAGAGTTGTTAGAGTGGTTTATGAATTTGGATTACCAATGATGGGATGTTCAGTTAGAGAAAGATATTGCTGAGGGTAAACTGGATGCTTTAGCAGCAGAGGCGATCGCAGATTTTGAGAGTGGTAACTATCGAGAGATTTAATGCACTACACGAAGGAGAAAATTTTGGGATTGTTACAATGCTTTGCCATCAAATGTACAAGCTACAGCAGATCAGTGTTATGAGTTGCTGAAGGCAGATCCGTCTCATCCTTCTCTGCATTTTAAGAAGGTTGGTAATTATTGGTCTGTAAGGGCCGGACAGGCTTATCGGGCGTTGGGTGTTGAAATTGAAACAGGTATTTTGTGGTTTTGGATTGGTACTCACGCAGAGTACGATCGGCTGATTGGTAAATAATGCCACTGGTGAAAAAATACAGGTTGCGATCGCCTACCTGATGACTTAAAATAGAAGAGACATAGAGCTGCGTGGTCAAAATGGACAGAATCTCCGTCAACCCTCAAATTCACTTCGGTAAGCCTTGCATAATGGGTACGCGCATTACTGTACAAAGCGTTCTCGAATTACTAAATGAAGGGCTTTCTTTTGGAGAAATTATCCGAGACTACTATCCCGATCTGGAAATGGATGATATTCGGGCGTGCTTGCGTTATGCGATCGCACTGGTGGCGGCTGAAGATGTGCATTTGGCATTAGCTTAAATTAGGAAGTTTCTGATCGATCAAGATGTGTATGCTGTCACCACAAAGTTTTTGATTGATGCAGGACATGATGTAATTGTTGTCGCTCAGATGGGTCTAGCGCAAGCAAGTGATGAAGAAATACTGAGAGTAGCGCAAGCAGAAAATCGCATCCTGGTTACGCGAGACAGAGATTACGGAAATCTTGTTTTTGTGAGGGCGATCGGAACAGGTGTGATTTACTTTCGAGTCTTACCTAAAATGCTGAATGAAGTTCATAAGGAACTAGCAGGAGTTATAGAAAATTACTCTTAAGTAGAACTGAAAGGGGCATTTGTGGTTGTAGAACCTGATAAATATCGGTTTAGAAAACCGCTTAGATAGGGTGTTAATTAGTTTGGTGTTGGAAAGCAAAGGGCGATCGCGCTTTGGGGAAATAAGGGCGATCGTACTTGGGGAAGATAAGGGCGATCGCACTTGGGGGAATAAGGGCGATCGTACTTGGGGAAATAAGGGCGATCGTACTTGGGGAAATAAGGGCGATCGTACTTGGGGAAGATAAGGGCGATCGTATTTGCCTAGCTCCTAAATTGCTATAATGACAATCAGCCCAAAAATCTTAATGAAGAGTCTATGTCTACTTACAGCACGGTACTGACTCAGGTTCTCAAACTTGCACCAGATGAGCAAATGCGACTCATCTCTGAATTGTTTGCACATATTCGTCAACGGGTGATTCCTAAGCCGAAGCGCAGTATTTTAGAATTATCAGGTTTGGGTAAGGAAATTTGGCATGGGATTGATGCTCAAGAATATGTCGATCGGGAAAGAGATTCATGGAATGGATAGCTCAGTTACAGGGACAAGTTGTCGGATTGGATACTGCGCCTCTGATTTACTTTATGGAGCAAAATCCAAAATATCTAGAGATGATGCTGCTTTTCTTTAAATCGTTTAATCGCGGTGATTTTAGGATAGTGACATCAACAGTAACGCTCGTAGAAGTGCTAGTTCATCCCCTGCGACAGAAAAATACTGCCTTGGCTCAAGAATATCGTGAAATATTGATGAATCAAGAAAGTTTAACTGTTGTTGAATTAACTCCAGATATTGCTGAAACAGCGGCACAACTGAGAGCAACTTACAATTTGCGATCGCCCGATTCCATTCAAATGGCTACAGCTATCCGTGAGGGTGCTTCGTTTTTCTTGACAAATGATGCGCGGTTGCCTTCTTTACCGGGGTTAACGGTTTTAGTGTTGGAGAATTTGAGAAGTTGAGGGAGTATTTTTGGATGGGAAGAGAGGGGCGATCGCACTTTGGGAAAAAAGGGCGATCGTACTTTGGGAAGATAAGGGCGATCGCGCTTTGGGGAAATAAGGGCGATCGTACTTCCCTACTGCTTAACTTCGATCGTGATTGTAAACCAGCCAAACAGCGTGGATAATGCCGGGAATCCAGGTAAAAACGAGTGTGAGCACCAGGCTGATCCAAAAATGAATGCCAAGCCCAACCGTCAAAAATACGCCCAGCGGGGGAAACAAAATCGCCGCGACTACGTGCAGCACTGGAACGGGGCTTGGCGTATTATCACTGATATTGCTGTCACTACTTTTTTTCGTAATCCCCAGTAATTTAATCACCATCATAGCGCTCTGGTATGCATCAGTATCTCCCTGAGCCTGGGATAATCTAAGTGCTGTATCCAAGTCTGAAGCTGCACTTTCCCTATCATTCAAGAACCCATAAGCTCCACCTCGTCCAATGTAAGCTCTATAGTAAGTAGGATCTCTACGGATTACCTCTGTAAAATCCCTAATTGCTTCCGCCCAATTGCCAAGCCCTTGATGGCATCCAGCGCGAAGATGATAACAGTGAACTACTTCTGAATTTTCAGAATTGCGACCCAATACTTTAGTTAAATCTTCAATCGCTTCATGGTAATTTTTGAGTTCTTGGTGAATAAAGCCTCTTTTTTGATAGTTTTCAATTTCTTCAGGATCTAAACGAATGCTTTGGTTATAATCTTGAAGCGCAGCCTGATAGTTTTCTAATACACCATAACAATCGCCTCTTAAACTGTATGCTATATGATCCCAATCACTACCCACAGATAGAGCGTGAGTGCAATCATCTATTGCTCTTTGTAAGTTACCCGCATCTTTGAAAATAGCGGCACGGGCTACATACACGTCAACCACATCAGGTCGAAATTTTAAAAATTGAGTGTAATCTTTAATAGCTTCTTGATTGTTTCCCAAATCTACCCAGACAACACCTCTCTGCCAGTAAGCTTTGGATTCATTGGGGTTTAGTTGCAAGAATCGGGTATAGTCTTCAATAGCTGCTTGATAATTTTTATTTTTATAATTTAATTCTGCTCTACGAAACAAGTCTTCATTGGTACTCATTTTTACCACCTACTAATAACGAATAGTATATTCTAGCTACCAAATCAGCGCGATGGGGAGATAATCCAACTGCTCAACTAAATAAGAAAGTAGGGGCGATTGATCGTACTTTGGGAAGATAAGGGCGATCGCTTTTTCCCGCTGCTTGTTAAATAGTTCTTTTTAAAACTATACTAACTTTTAATTTCTTGGCTACGCATCCACTCAGCTAAACGCTCTAGCTGCTGTCTTAAAAAGCTCTTGATAACCGGCTGCTTTTTCACATAGTTAGCGATGCTAGGGCTGATCTTGTAGTATAAGCTGACTAATCCTTTACCTACAGGATTAGTTAAAAGTTTTTTGTCCCGGAAATTGCGGAAGGTGTCGATGTCTGGGTGTGCGGAAGTGCAGTAAGCTGCTGTGGCAATGAAGCAAGAGCTACTATCCTCAATAACAACTCCTTTGGATGGTACAAGAAATGTTTTATAGGAACAACATTTTTTATAATTTGAAACCAGTTCTATAAATGTGGGATCATCTGAATTATCACCAACTTGAGATGTCTCTTCTAAAATTGCTGTAGTAAATTCAGCTAATGGAATTTTTTCATAAGTTAATTTTGTTGCTTTAGTTATATTTTTATAGAGAATAACTTGCTTGGGATTTAAGGCTTTTTCATATTTCCCAATTGTCTCTATTATTTCCAAAAAAAAGTTCTGGAATACTGAGAATTTATAAGGTTCTCTAAGTTCACCATAACAGTTTTTAACTTTATCAACTAAGTCAAAGAGCAAAAAAAGAAAAAGAATTTTGCTTGGTAGAGAAACGATATTCGTATCGCTTTCGCAAAACTTAAAAAAAGTCTCTAATAAACCTAAAGCACTGTTATATTTGACAAGAGCATCTTCATAACGTTGTGCTTTCTGACATTCTAGGGCTTTTAAATATAATTCTGAAGCGTGTTCAAACAATACGATGGCAGGAGTTCCTATATAATCATCTTCAGTTATTTTACCCATTTTTTAACTCCAATTTAAGATTTTAAAACAATAAATCAGTACATTTTTGTGATCGATCGCCCAACCTTTAAATTTTCCTGTAAATGTGGGCGATCGCCCCCTGCACCCTCTCCCATCCTTTGCGCTACCGCATAGTAGATTCGAGAGATCGATCGCCCAACCTTTAACTTTTTCTGTAAATGTGGGCGATCGCAACTTTTCTCAATCAATCCTTCCATTTCTGAAGCGTAGTTGCGTAGAAATTAGCTTTACGCCAAGCTTCCTCAGCGGATGAGGCTTTACCCGCAGAGTTAGGACCAACATATACTTCGCCAGTATCCTCGTCCCAATAATAATCGTAAGAAGAATCTGTCGGCGTTTTAACTGTACCCATGTGTTTTCTAGCCATAACTACTCCCTTAATTTTTGTAAGATTAAGATTCAACTCAATCTCAGTATTAACAGAACTCTGACTAGCAGGTTTGGTGAAGCATCATCCCTGCACTCTCTTCCATTATTCCCACTACCGCATAGTAAGTTAGAGAGTGTGATCGCAACTTTTCTCATCTCTTTAACGCAATAATCCGTCTAACCAACTACTAACTCCTTCATCAACGGATGCACCAGGAGTTCCATATACACTTTCTCCGTACTTTTGTCTGCCATAGCTGGCAACTATTTCTTGGTGTTGACGTCCTTGCCTATTTGTAACATACCATTGTCCATTTTCTTTGATATAGTGAGCATGGGTTTGTGAATTTTTGTCTTCTCCATACTTAATATCATTTTCAGTATTGCCCACGAGAATGTGATCTGCATCTGTAGCTACTTTGTAGTAGCGACCATCACCAGTTGATTGAATATTGTTATTGTCAGGCCAATTAGGCATAGACTTTTTCCTTATTAGAAATGCTCAATTAAGTTATAGTAAAAGGATGACTCCGATAATGTCGGGAATGAACCCAGACACCCCGCAAATGCCAGAAATATCGACCAGCCCGGATGTAGCACGATCGCTCTCAGTGCAACCAACCTCTACTAAAAAAAATCATACAACGACCCCATTTCCCCATCGCCCACTCCATCACGTTAGAAAATGTTATGTTTTGTTATCTAAAAAGTTATAAAAAATAAGTTATAATCAGTAAAAATTACCTCAAATGCGACCTATGGAGCTTAAGGAAGTCTTAAGATTTGCCGATGAAAAAGTTTTTTCTAAAACAGGAAAGCACTTAGACGACCTGCAAGAAGCTATTTTAAAAGAAGTGCTCCAAGGTCGAAAATATGCAACAAAAATAGCGCAAGACCGTGATTGTAGTGAAGGTTATGTTAGGGTTGCTGCTTCTGAATTATGGAAGATACTATCATATGTCTTCGGCGAAGACGTTAGTAAAGTAAATGTTAGAGCAATACTGGAAAGGGCAAAGTTTTATAATTCTCCATCAGCTATTGGTAGAGATCATGTAACAAATAACGTCAATATTTGTCAAGAAAGGGCGAGAAGTCCAACAGAACCCCAAAACCCTCAACCAACTTCTAAACAACTCCACATAGACTTAGGCGACTCACCGGAAATATTCACGTTTTTCGATCGCACTTCCGAACTCTCCACCCTCGAAAACTGGATAACACAGGAACACACTCGCCTAATCGCACTCCTCGGAATCAGCGGCATCGGCAAAACAACCCTCTCCCTAAGCCTAATCGATCGCATCAAAACCCAATTCGATTACGTCATCTATCGCAGCCTCCGCTTTTCCCCCACCCTAGACGCAACCCTCACCAACCTGCTGCAAATCTTTTCCCAACAATCAGAAATTCCCCAAAACATCGAAACCAAAATTTCCCAAATCCTCGATTACCTGCGAAAAAACCGATGCCTGATTGTCCTCGATGACGTACAGATGCTTTTGGGCAGCGGACAACTAGCGGGACAATATAAAACTGGATATGAAGATTATCAGTTATTTTTTAAACTAATTGCCGAAGTTTGTCATCAAAGTTGTTTGATATTGAATAGTTGGGAAAAACCCAGAGAAATTGCCAGATTATCAAAAGATAATCATCCCGTGCGATGTTTTGTCTTGGGAAGTTTAGGAGAAGCAGCTAAAGAAATTTTGAACTCACAAAAGTTATCCGATGAGGAAACATGGTCAACTTTGATTGATATTTATCAAGGCAATCCTCTGTGGTTGGAGTTCACTGCAACGCTGATTCAAGAGTTGTTTGGGGGGAGAGTTTCTGAGTTTTTGCAGTGCGAGATGCCAATTTTAGATGAAGGGTTGCAATCACAGTTATCTCAACCTTTTGGGCGTTTGACTGCGGCAGAATTGGCAGTGATGGTTCACCTGGCTAATCAACTTGAACCCGTTGCTGTGTCGCAAATTTTCAACAAAATACCATTTTCGCCGTCAGAAATAGTCAATGCAGTGCGATCTCTTGGAAATCGGTTTTTATTGGATACGCAGGAACAGGAAAAGATAACTTTGTTTAGTTTAAATCCTGTGCTGAAACAGTATGTAAAAACTCAGTCTTCTTAGTCCGCGTAGGCGGACTTTGTTTGTGTAGACGCGGTTTCAACCGCCGTCTTTATTTTTCCAGACAGGGTTATTTGTGGGGGAGGGCGGGTTTATTTAATCTGTCTGCAAGCTTTCAGGCTATTGGCGAACCCGCCCCTACAGGTTATTAAAAATCGTGCAAAATGTCGAGGTAACAAACCCGGATTTAATTTAAGTGCGATCGCACCCATTCCCGAAACTCTCTAATTCTCGCATTCTCTCCCTTGTCTGAGTCTAGGTGCATAAACTGTGCCAGTTCTTTGACAGGAAACGAGCCAAATGCCAAACTGGTTTCCGACTCGACATAACCCGTATCATTTAAAATATTAATTATTAGTTTCCCCTTCTTCCAAATCCAAACCTCCGGCACTTTAAGTTCCGCATAAACCGCCATTTTATTGATAGATGAGCTAGTCAAATCCATTTCCACAGCTAAGTCTGGCGGCGGGTCATTTTTGAGATCGATAGTTAACTTTCCCCGCATTAAAGCTTCATTTTGGATATAAAAACATTCATCAGCTTCGTTACCAGCTTTTTTGGGTTCCGAACGCCAAGTAGATGATTTTAATCCGATAATTTCAATCCCAATTTCCTCAGACAGCGCTACAATTAGTCGTCCGAGAGTCCAGCTATACCTCTCATGTTCTGGTAAAGGTACTATGAGTTCTAAAGTGCCCTGATAGTAAGTCATGCGCGGCGTTGAACGTTCGGCAAATATTTCTAACAAGTGTTCGTAGGTTTCCCAACTGATATCATGTAAAACCAGGTGACAACCTGTAAGCTCTTCTTTACTGTACGCCAGGGTTTGAACCATTGCAAATACTCCACGAGAACTTTAACCCTATTATAAATGGATCTAATTTAATTAGATCGATCGCCCTTGACCGTATCCAAAACCTGTGTACATTCCCTAAGTCCTAAGATAGACAGTTAGTTACAGAAGTTGTTGAGGCTGACATTTCTGCCAGCCCCATAAATCTTAGAACTATTCTACCCCCTCAATCCGGTCTTCCACCTCCTGATAAAGTTCACGCAAGCGATCCAAATTGTTCTCCGAAGTCTCCCAATAACCCCGGCCATTCACCTCAAGCAAAGTGCTGACAATCTTGCGGAACGAATGAGGATTCAGATTCAGCAAACGCTTCTGCATCTCCTCATCTTGGATAAACGTAGTGTTGACATCCTCATACACCCAATTATCCACAGCGCCCGCCGTCGCACTCCATCCAGTCGTATTCACCAGACGCTTAGAAATCTCCCGCACGCCTTCATAACCGTGCGACAACATCCCTTCGTACCACTTCGGATTCAGCAGCTTCGTCCGCGAATCTAAACGCACGGTTTCTGATAGCGTCCGCACCTGCGCGTTCGCTGTGGTTGTATCAGCAACAAAGGATGTCGGTTTCTTCCCATCTGCGCGCAAACTGCCGATCAATTTAGTCGGATCAGAGTCGAAATAGTGCGACACGTCGGTTAGGGAAATCTCCGCAGAATCCAAGTTCTGGAAAGTGACTTCCGCAGTTTTCAAGGATGATTCAAAAATCTTCCGATCTTGTTCCATTGTTCCGGGATTGTCCGAAGAAAAGGCGAAGGATTTGCGAGTTAAGTACATTTCCTGCAACTCGGCTTCGCTTTCCCAAGTGCTGTTTTCCACCGCCAAGTTGATGTTAGATGAATAGGAACCAGAAGCATTGGAAAATACCCGGGTTGCTGCTTGTCGCAGGTTGATTCCCATTTCTTCCGCTTGCTTCAGGGCGTGTTTGCGGACGAAGTTCATCTCTAAGGGTTCGTCGGCTTCCGCTGCCATTTTCACGGCTTTATCTAACAAATTCATTTGGTTGATGAACAAGTCGCGGAATACGCCGGAACAGTTAATTACTACGTCAATCCGAGGGCGTCCCAACTCTTCTAAAGAAAGCAATTCGAGTTTGTTTACCCGGCCCAATGCGTCGGGTACTGGCTTCACTCCCACCATCCACATTACTTGGGCGAGGGATTCGCCGTAAGTCTTGATGTTGTCGGTTCCCCACAACACAACGGCGATGGTTTCTGGGTAATTTCCGCCGTTATCAACGCGCTGTCTTTCTAACAGCCGATCGACTACAAGCTTAGCAGACTTAACCGCCCCCGTTGTAGGGATTGACTGCGGGTCTAAAGCGTGCATATTCTTGCCAGTCGGCAAAACATCCGGGTTGCGAATCGGATCGCCACCGGGGCCAGGCAGAATATACTCGCCTTCTAACGCGCGCAACAAAGCGCCTAATTCGTTGTCGGCACAAACTTGCTGCAAGCAGAATTCCAGATACTCAAACAGCGGTTTAATCGGTTCTGGATCGATTTTTTTGTAACCTGCAGCGTGCAAGGCTTCAACCCAAGGTGTTTTCTTGCCCATGTTGAAGAAATTCAACTTAGAAACAAGGGAAACTCGGCCCTCAGCATCGGTTTGTTCCTTCACCAAAGCGCCAACAGCATCCCGACAAGCTAAGGTGATGTTTTGCAGCAATTCGACATCAGTTAAAATGCCTTTGTCGCTGTTAGTGTAAATTTCGCCGATGTCGCGTCCGAGACTGTTAGCAATAATCCGTGGCAAGCTGATCAGCCCGTCTTCTTCGCGGTCTAAATTGGCGATATTCACCAAAGTTGCGATCGCCTCTTCCGCAGTCGGCGGCTTACCGATAACGTGCAAACCGCAAGGTAACAACCGCGACTCAATCTCCATCAACTTGCGGTAAACCAAGCCAACTAAATTGTCCCGTTCCTCCGAAGTCATTCCTGCAGCAACCCCTCTTTCTTGTTCGGGAGGTAGCGCAATATCTTTGTCCAAATTTACCAAACGGCATTTTTCGACGATCGCATCAACAATCGGCACACCGCGCCCAGTCTCTTTCAAAGTTTGATAAGAAGCAATTAACTCGCTTAGTTCCTGCAAACCTTTGTACAAACCAGCATTTTCAGCCGGAGGAGTCAGGTAGCTGATTGTTTCAGCATAACTGCGGCGCTTGGCAATTGTTGCTTCGCTGGGATTGTTGGCGGCGTAATAATAGAGGTTAGGAATTTTGCCGATCAAACTGTCGGGATAACAATCCCCAGACATTCCCATCTGCTTACCCGGCATGAATTCTAGCGAACCGTGAGTGCCAAAGTGCAGCACCGCATCCGCACCCCAAATGCGCTCCAAATATGTATAGTAAGCAGCAAAACCGTGGTGCGGGCTGGCAGAACGAGAGAATAACAACCGCATCGGATCGCCTTCGTATCCAAAAGTAGGTTGCACGCCGATAAACACATTGCCAAAATGTTTGCCGAAAATCAGCAAATTTTGTCCGTCGCTGTTCAAATGTCCTGGAGGCGGGCCCCAATTTTCTTGCAAGCGTTCCGAGTAAGGAGTGAATTCTTCGTATTCAGCTACCGACATCCGGTAAGCAACATTTAATTCGGGACTTTGGTATTGGGCTGTTGCGTCGTGGATGACTTCTTGCATCAGTTTTTCGGCGGAATCCGGCAATTCTGGCAAGTCGTAACCGTTGCCTTTTAAGGCTTTCAATACTTGGTAAATCGAGCCAAAAACGTCCAAATAAGCGGCTGTTCCGACGTTGCCTTTGTCGGGCGGGAAACTGAAAACTGTGATCGCAACTTTTTTATCTAATTTTGGTTTGCGGCGCAGCATTGCCCATTTCATGGCGCGCTGGGAAATTGCTTCGATTCTATCTTGCAGGGCGATCGCCTTGCCAGTTGCGCCATCACGTCCCGACAATATAATCGGTTCGATCGCGCCATCCAACTCGGGAATGGCAATTTGCAAAGCAACTTGAATCGGGTGCAAGCCTAAATCGCTATTTTCCCACTCTTCCGTCGTTTGGAAAACCAGCGGCAAAGCCACCATGTAAGGGCAGTTTAATTTTTTCAAAGTCTCGATCGCCTTCGGGTGATCTTGTTTCGCCGGGCCGCCCACCAGCGCAAAACCAGTCAGAGAAACCACCGCATCAACGATCGGCAGCCCTGCAACACCTTTGGTCCCAACTTCCAAGAAAAAAGTTTCGACTGGTTTCGAGAAGTCCAAACCGCCGGCAAAAATCGGCACCACCCGCGCCCCCATTGCCTCCAATTCCTGCACCATTGCTACATAGTGCGCGTCATCTCCCGTGACTAAGTGAGTCCGCTGCAACACCAAGCCGATGCAAGGTGCGAGGGGGTCTTTGAGGTCTGCGGAAATATCTTTGCGGGCGTTGTACCAGGTGAGATATCCTTTTACATCCTCAAACATCGACGATGCCAAAGGATGCCAAATTCCCATATCCGGGTAGACAACGGGCTCTTGGTATTGTAGGGGCAATCCCCCCGTGGTTGCCCCCTGGCCTTTGAATACATATTTATGTGACAGCATCAGCAAGAAGTTTTCCAAGTTTTCTTGGGAACCGCCCAGCCAATACTGGAAACTCAGCATGAAGTTGCGGGCATCTTGGGCTTTGTCGATGGGCAAATATTTCAGCACTTTCGGCAAAGTTTGCAGCAGTTTCAGCATTCCGTCTTGGAAGGAACTCCCGGATTTTTCCTTCCGTTTTTTCATGAATTCGCCGATCGCACTTTTGCTTTGTCCCAACTGTGCCATCGAGAAACTGCCCATTTTATTGAGTCGCATCACCCCGGGCATCGACGGGAAGACGACGGCGACATCCAAGCTGTCGCGCAGCGGTTCAACTGCCGCTACCACTTTTTCGGCCAAATCTTCGATGAAAATTAGAGAAGCAATAAATACATTGGCATCCGCCACATCCCGCTTGAAGGCCTCGTAATTTTCCGGGCTGCGGAGTTCCTCGATCAGGTAGCCGCTGATTTCTATTGCCAAATTCGGATTTTTCTTGTTTATCGATCGAACCGCTGCCGACAGGGCGCTTTGATACTGCGGTTCCAGTACGACATAGACCACCTTCATTAGCGATCGCCCCTGCAAGTTTTCCGGCACGACGTGGCGAATGGTGGGCTTGACGTGAGTGAACATCCGGTTAGGCTCCTTTAAGATGCTGTTTTCGGGAATCGGGAATTTTTTTATCCCATAAGCATTTTTACCAGAAAACGCTTGCCATTAGGCGATTTGAGCCTGCACATGACACAATTCGACAAATTTAGGTCAAATTTTCGTTACATTTTTTTATAAATTCCTTGAGCAAATACTCCAGTTTTTGTTTACAAAAATTTACTTGACATAAAGCTATTTGTATGTAACTAAGTAATAACAGGGAGAAAAATAATTAAAAATTAACCAACGATTGAGAAAGAAATCCTGAAAAAAGTTCCAAGTTTTGTAGAAGTGATCAAACTTGCGATCGCTCAATTAACTGACGAAAAAAAGGCAGAAATTCTGAAGGCAGAATCGAGCCTTCGATAATTGCTGAGTTACCAAAATAGATATGTTCCTAGGAACTTAAAAATATTTCATAACGTCTGTTTTGTGTAAGTTCCTGATTGGCGATCGAGTTCATGGAAAGCTAATTGCTATAAACTATCAAGCTCATCAAAACATTAGGGGGAAAACATGGCTAACTACGCAGTTTTCGACGAACAATTTTACCTTGCCTCATATCCTTGGATCAAACCAGCCATTGATGCAGGAGTCATCAAATCAGGACTAGAACACTTTCAAAAATTCGGTCAAGCCAGCGGTCTAACCAAAGTATCGCGTTATTTTGACGAAAATGCTTACCTTACTGTCAACACAGACCTCAGACCGTTCGTCCGCACTGTCAATCCAAACGCGCCGTTTGCGAGTGGGCTCGATCACTTGATTCAGTTCGGTTACGAAGAAGGACAGCGCCGTAGCGCAGTATCGCCAGAGTACAGCGAAGATTTTTATTTAGCAAATAACTCGGATTTGCGACCGTTTGTCGGCCCCAATGCACCTTTCAAATCGGGATACCAGCATTTCATTCAATTCGGCTCAAAAGAAGGTCGTTTTGGAACTTCATTTTTTGAACCGGAATACTTAAGAGAAAACCCCGACATTGTGCCGTTTATAAACTCTGGAGCCCTGAGAACTGGTCGGGATCACTACTTCAATTTCGGGAAAAACGAGCCAAGCCGCGACGCAACTTTTGTTGGTAGCCGCAGCACCGATATTCTCACTGGTGTTGGTGTGGGGAATACCGAACTGATTGGAGTGGAAGTAGGTATCGATCCCAGGGGCAACCGGCAGTATGAAAGCTTTGGCACCAATGAATTCGATGTCCTGATTGGCAGTCCGGGAGCTGATACATTCGTACTCGGAGTTCCTCCTACAGCGGGGAATGTCACCCCGACCCCGCTGTATTTGGGTAACGGTCAAGCTACGATTCGCAACTTCAACGTAGCAGACGATTTGATCCAACTGCAAGGAAATTCTTTAAACGACGGCTACAGCCTGACTCCCGTTGGCAACAATTTGTCAATCCAACGTTTTGGAGATGTGATCGGCGTGATTGAAGGAGGAGCAAATTTTAATTTGACCTTCCTAGAATCTAACGGGAACGGTACTTTCTCGATTGGATAATCATTGGTCATTAGTCATCAGTCATCAGTCATCAGTCATTAGTTAATACTGAGGATTGATGACTTTTTTATTTGTTGTGGGCTAATGTGCTATGAAAAAGTACGATCGCATTTTACGTTCTTAAAGGAGCAACAATGAATTACGATATCTTCGACGAACAATACTATCTTTCGCAATATCCGTGGCTGAAACCAGCCATTGATGCAGGAATCATCAAATCTGGAAGAGAACACTTTGAAAAATTTGGTCAAGCGGCCGGCCTCACAAAAATATCGCGGTATTTTGACGAAGATACTTACCTTGAGGGAAATCCAGACCTTAAACCCTTTGTCCGCACCCCCAACAACCCAAACGCGCCTTTTGCGACCGGATTAGACCACTTTATCCAATATGGTTACGAAGAAGGTCGCACTCGCGTATCGCCTGAGTATGACGAAGCGTTTTATCTCGCAAATAATCAGCAGTTGCAGCCGTTTATCCAGAATGGAACTTTTAAAAATGGCTACCAGCATTTCGTTCAATTCCGCCTCAAAGAGGATCAGTTTGGGACTTCATTTTTGGAACCACGATACTTAGAGAGCAACCCCGATGTTCGGCGGGTTGTCGAATCGGGAGCCTTGAAAACTGGTCGCGAACACTACTTCAATTTCGGGAAAAACGAGCCAAACAGGTCCGCTACTTTTGTCGGAACTCCCGGCAATGACATCCTCACTGGTGTAGGGGTGGGGGATACCGTATTAATAGGAGTTGAACTAAATGATGTTACAAGAATTAATGGCTTTCCCGACCCCAGGCCATCTTATGGAAGTGACGGCAGCAATGAATTCGATACTCTAACTGGCGGTAGCGGCCGCGATACATTCCTGTTGAGCCGTACATTTTCCAGTATAGGAAGTGGTAGACGGACGTTTACCACGTACCCGTCCTACATCGGGCCGGGTTTTGCTACAATTCGGAACTTTACCCCAGGTCAGGATATCATCAATATAGGGCTTTCCTCAGATGAATTATTGGTATTTCCCATCAACAATAATCGAGATTTAGCTATTCAAAAGAAGGACTTCATCGCCGTTAACAATGGAGTTGCCTTCACCACTCCCCCTGACACGATCGCTGTTATTGAAGGTGGCGGAAATCTCACTTATAATCAACTAATTACAAGGATATAGTGTTATTAGCTCTTTACTTGGGTAGAAATCTCGAAGCTATTCAGGGTTTGCCTTAGTCCATCATGGGGAGACTTATTAATTTAAAAATCGGGAGATACACTTGCCAGAATTCAGGGGGGAGCTAATCTAAATCTGCAATTGATTGGAATTATAAATCTATTTAATCCTCCCGATTTTACCGCTTTTTTTGGTTATAAAGCATAGAGATTAAGTGAGATTTTACAGTGGGGTAAAATCACCCGATCAGGTAATTGTCTCAGTTCTGGATTATTGATAAATTGCATAAATACCTCATTAAAGCCGCAGTAGGAAAACATGGCTAGTTACGCAATTTTTGACGAACAATACTACCTTTCGCAATATCCGTGGCTGAAACCAGCCATTGATGCAGGAATCATCAAATCTGGAAGAGAACACTTTGAAAAATTTGGTCAAGCCGCCGGCCTCACCAAAATATCGCGGTATTTTGACGAAGATACTTACCTTGAGGGAAATCCAGACCTTAAACCCTTTGTCCGCACCCCCAACAACCCTAACGCGCCTTTTGCGACCGGACTAGACCACTTTATCCAATACGGTTACGAAGAGGGTCGCAGCCAAGTATCGCCTGAGTATGACGAAGCGTTTTATCTCGCAACTAACCGAGTTTTGCTGCCGTTTATTCAGAATGGAACGTTTAAAAACGGCTACCAGCATTTCATTGAATTCGGCCTCAAAGAGGAGCAGTTTGGGACTTCATTTTTTGAACCGGGATATTTACAATTCAACCCCGATGTTCGGCTGCTTGTCGAATCGGGAGCCTTGAAAACTGGTCGCGAACACTACTTCAATTTCGGGAAAAATGAGCCAAACCGATCTGCTACTTTTGTCGGAACTTCCGGCCATGACCTCCTCACTGGTGTAGGGGTGGGGAATACCCGATTAATAGGATTTGAAGTAGGTTACACTACAGAAAGTAACGCATTTTTAGCCTCCCCCAGGGAATATTATGAAAGTGACGGCAGCAATGAATTCGATACTCTAACTGGCGGTAGCGGCCGCGATATATTCGTGTTGACCCGTAGAACTCGCACTCTAGCGGGTGGTAGATCGGCGGTTTACACTGACCTGTCCTACATCGGGCCGGGTTTTGCTACAATTCGGAACTTTACGCAAGATCAGGATACGCTCGATATAGGGGTTTTCTCAAATCAATTATTGGTATTTCCCATCAACAATAATCGAGATTTAGCTATTCAAAAGAGGGGCTTATTCGTCGTTAACAATGGAGTTACCGAAACCACTCCCGGTGACACTATCGCTGTTATTGAAGGTGGCGGAAATCTCAGTTTGAATCTACCAGTAGCCTATGGTGGGTTCTAGTGTTATTAGCGCTGTATTTGGCTATAAATCTCGCACCTATGCAGGGTTTGCCTTAGTCCATCATCGGGAGAGTTATTAATTAAACAATCGGCAGATACAATTGCCATAATTCATAGCGTAGCCAATCTAAATCTGCAATTGATTGTGATGATAAATCCATTTAATCCTCCAGTAGGTCTCACTTTTATGGGCGATAAAGCATAGAGCTTAAGTGAGATTTGACTGTTGGGTAAAATCACCCGATCAGGTAATTGTCTCTGTTCTGGATTATTGATAAATTGCATAAACAGCTCATTAAAGCCGCAGTAGGAAAACATGGCTAGTTACGCAATTTTTGACGAAAAATACTACCTTGCTCAATATCCTTGGGTCAAGCCAGCCATTGATGCAGGAGTTATCCAATCAGGAAGAGAACACTTTGAAAAATTCGGTCAAGCCGTCGGCTTAACTAAAGTATCGCGGTATTTTGACGAAGCTACTTACCTTGCTGGCAACCCAGACATCGCTGCCTTAGTCCGCACTCCCAACAACCCAAGTGCGGCTTTTGCTACAGGACTAGACCACTTTATCCAGTTCGGTTACGAAGAGGGTCGCACTCGCGTATCGCCTGAGTATGACGAAGCTTTTTATCTCGCAAATAACCGACAGTTGCAGCCGTTTATTCAGAATGGAACTTTTAAAAATGGCTACCAGCATTTCATTGAATTCGGCATCAAAGACGGTCAGTTTGGGACTTCATTTTTTGAAACAGAATACTTACTAAAAAACCCCGACATCGTGCCTTTTGTCAACTCTGGAGCCTTGAAAACAGGTCGCGAACACTACTTCAATTTCGGGAAAAACGAGCCTAACCGCTCTGCGACTTTTATCGGAACTTCCGGGAATGACATTATCACCGGTGCTGGGGTGGGAAATACCGAATTAATTGGAGTTGAAGTAGGTTATGTTACAAACAGTGATGGCTTTTCCATCCCCGGCCGAAATTATGAAAGTGAGGGCAGTAATGAATTCGATACTCTCACTGGCGGTAGCGGCCGCGATAAATTCATGCTCGGAGACCTTTTAGTAGGCAGTGGTGGTAAGGGATTCAGTTTCCCAACAAACTTATATATCGGGCCGGGTTTTGCTACAATTCGGAACTTTACCCAAGGGCAGGATAGTATTCAACTAGCAACAAGAGATATCCAACCTTCCTTAGATAAATTCTTGCTATTTCCCATCAACAACAATCGAGATTTAGCTATCCAAACGAACGGCTTGTTCGTCTCCCTTGCAGATGGAAGTTCGGGAATTAGTAGATTTGACACGATCGCTGTTATTGAAGGCGGCGGAAATCTCAAGTTGAATCTATTACCAGAATCTAGAGGTTCTCTACCTTTACTTGGCTAGAAATCTCGAAGCTATTGGGGATTTGGCTGATTGCGGCTGGGGAGTGCGATCGCACATTCGCAAAAAATGTGCGATCGCACTGTTGTGTTTGCCCTAAAAATAATAAAACAGGCTTAATAATAATTAACTTGACATAGTGAGTTCGTAGAGTTATTTATAGTGGGTCAAGTTTAATCGACAAGTAAGCAGACTAAGCTTAGAGTACAACTTATGACTAATTATGAAATTTTTGACGAACCATACTACCTGGCGCAATATCCTTGGGTGAAACCTGCTATTGATGCAGGAATTATAAAATCCGGCAGAGAACACTTTGAAAACTTCGGTCAAGCCGGCGGCATGACCAAAGTATCGCGTTACTTTGACGAACAAACCTATCTAGCTCAAAATCCAGATATTGCTCCCCTGGTTCGCAGCCCAAACAATCCAAACGCGCCTTTTGCGTCTGGTTTAGACCAATTTATTCAGTTTGGCTACGAAGAAGGCCGCACCCGCGTATCGCCTGAATATAACGAAGATTTTTATTTAGCAAATAACTCAGAGTTGCGATCGTTCGTTCAGAACGGAACTTTCAAATCAGGCTACCAGCATTTCATTCGATTCGGACTCAAAGACGGTCGTTTTGGGACTTCATTTTTTGAACCGGAATACTTAAAAGAAAACCCCGACATTGTGCCGTTTGTCAACTCGGGAGCCTTGAGAACCGGTCGAGAACATTATTTCAAATTTGGGCAATTTGAGCCTAGTCGCTCCGCTACTTTTGTCGGAAGCCGCGGCGATGATACCCTCACTGGTGTAGGGGTAGGGAATGCCGAATTAATTGGAGTTGAAGTAGGTATTGATCCCCAAGGCAATCGGCAGTATGAAAGCTTTGGAAATGAGGAATCTGATGTCCTGATCGGTGGCCCTGGGAGGGATACATTCGTACTCGGAGTTCCTGCTACCTCGGGTAATCCCACATCCCGTCAACTCTATGCGACTACCCCCGGTATAGTTAGAATTCGGAACTTTGATCAAGACAATGACAAGATCCAGTTGGCAGGAAGTCCCGATATCTACACAACAATGGAGGATGCTAACGAGTTCATAATCCTCAGCCCAAGATATGAAACAATTGGTATTATTGAGGGAAAAAATTTATCTTTTTCTACAACTCAGCCACAGGGGGACGGCACTTTCTACCTATTCCTTAAATAACCGGAACCTCGGTTATCTCTTTCTCGGTTAACATGGTAGGTGCGTTAATAACGCACGCTACTTAACTTTACCCAAAGTCAGGATAGCATCCAGCTTGCAGGGACTTTCTGAGAGTTCTTCTTGGTGTTTCCCATTAACAATAATCGACATTTAGCTATCCAAGCTAATGGCTTCTCTGTTGTTAAAAATGGAGGGGTCGAAACCAACCGCGGTGACACGCTCGCTGTTATTGAAGGCGACCGCAATCTCAGTTTTAATTTATTACTAAAATCTCTTTCTTTTACATCTTTCCTTCGATAGAAATCTCGAAGCAGTTAAGGATTTACCTTTGGCTGCTGGGGAGTACGATCGCACATTCGCAAAATGGGCGATCGCACTTTTGTGTTTGCCCTAAAAATAATAAAACAGGCTTAACAATAATTAACTTGACATAGTGAGTTAGTAGAGTTAGTTATAGTGGGTCAAGTTTAATCGACAAGTAAGCAGACTAAGCTTGGAGAAATAATTATGACTAATTATGAGATTTTTGACGAACCATACTACCTTTCCCAATATCCTTGGGTGAAACCGGCTATTGATGCAGGAATTATAAAATCCGGCAGAGAACACTTTGAAAAGTTCGGTCAAGCCGGTGGCCTCACAAAAATATCGCGGTACTTTGACGAAGCTACTTACCTTGCCGGCAATCCAGACATCACACCCTTTGTCCGCACTCCCAACAACCCAAACGTGCCTTTTGCGACGGGCTTAGACCACTTTATCCAATACGGTTACGAAGAGGGTCGATCGCGCGTATCGCCAAATTATGACGAAGCATTTTATGTAGCAACTAACCGAGATTCGCGGTCGTTTATTGAGAATAACTTTAAAAGTGGCTACCAGCACTTCATTCAATTCGGCGGCTTCAGCAATGGTACTTCTTTCTATGAAACAGTATACTTAAATAGAAACCGTGATATTGGACCTCTTGTCTACTCTGGAGCTTTGACAACTGGTCGGGAACACTACTTCAATTTCGGAAAAAACGAGCCAAACAGGACTGCTACTTTTATCGGAACTTCCGGCAATGACACCCTCACTGGTATAGGAGTGGGGAATGTCGAATTAGTTGGAGTAACAAGCTCTGCAGGCTTTGGCGCCGGAGTGTCTGGAAGTGACGGCAGCAACGAATTCGATACTCTCATTGGCGGACCCGGCGCCGATACATTCGTGTTAGCGCAGCCTGTATATACCAGTAGAGTGTTTGTGATTGGATATAAATCTTTCTACCTTGGACCGGGTTTTGCTACAATTCAAAACTTTACCCAAGGTCAGGATACGATCCAGCTCGGCTCTACATCATTCGATAAATACATTGTGTTTCCCATCAACAATAATCGAGATTTAGCAATCCAAACAAACGGCTTGCCGTTCTTTACACCAAATGGAGGCGACCAACTTAGTTATGGTGATACGATCGCAGTTATTGAAGGTGGCGGAAATCTAAAGTTGAATTTATTACCTTCAGAATATAGTTGGTCAACTTCTTTAATTGGGTAGAAATCTCGCAGCTATTCAGGATTTGCTTGATCGCTGCTGGGGAGTACGATAATTAATTGTACCATCCAGAAACCGGGTTTCTCGAATAAACCCGGTTTCTAAGTCTTTAATGCCGATCGCGCGCTAGCTTCAAAACCTCAACCGCATCTTTGTGGCCCTCCGAAGACGCCCAAATTAACGCAGTCCAAGTATTATTATCATACGCTTTGATATCAGCTCCTTTATCAATTAAAAATTCCACAACTTGAGTGCGCCCGCTACCTGCAGCACTCATCAAAGCCGTCAAACCAAAATTAGTTTTAGCATTCACATCCGCTCCCGCCTCCAGCAAAAGCTGTACAATCTCGGTATGTCCGGCAGCAGCGGCACTCATTAACGGCGTCCACCCGTCATTATCTTGACTGTTGGGCCCGGCACCTGCAGCCAGCAATTTTTTGACGATCGCCGAATTGCCAGCCTCAGCCGCAGCCGTCAAAGCCGTCCCGCCTTCCTCATCTTTAGCATTGATATCTGCACACTGTTCGATCGCACTTTCTACAGCCGCAACATCACCCGTCTTGACGGCATTAATTAAATCTGTCATAAAATCTCCCTTGCATCCTTTCAAATCTTAAATCCTATGGCAGTAGATATTTTAATCCTCTCCAACGGCCCCGGAGAATTGGCAACTTGGGTGCGTCCCGCCGTGCAAGCTTTGCGTGAGCAATTGGGAAACGCGGGGACTCAAGCCCGAATCTCTGTGGTGCTGTCCCCCTGTCCGCACGCCACCGGGAAAGAAGCAGAAATCGCTTGTTCCTACCCAGAAGTTGACAGAGTGCAGGCGCCGGAGCATTTTTTTCCATTCTTATTGTCGGGCAAAACGGCTGAAAATTGGGATTGGTATGAAACAGGAGTTGTTTTGTTTTTAGGCGGCGATCAATTTTTTACGGTTGTTATTGGCAAAAGGCTAAAATATCGCACTGTTATTTATGCTGAATGGGACGCGCGGTGGTATCGCTGGATTGATAAATTTGCGGCGATGAAACCAGAAGTTTTTGCTAAAATTCCCCAAAAATATGCTAAGAAATTTACAGTTGTCGGAGATTTGATCGCGGAAGTAGGGAACGGGAAATCGGGCAGGGCGGGCACGGGGGCACCGCCCCTACGGAAAATAGAATTAATTGGATTGTTGCCCGGTTCTAAAGCGGCCAAATTAGCTTTAGGTGTACCGTTATGTTTGTCGATCGCCCAATCTATCCATCGCCTCCGCCCTGAAACTCGCTTTGTAATTCCCGTTGCTCCTACCTTAGATGTGCAAACTCTAGCACGTTTTGCCGACCCAAAACACAATCCTTGCCTGCATTTATTTGAGAACGCCAGCGCCGAACTTCATTTAACAGAAACGCCGTTTTTGCAGACAGCAAATAAGTTGCAAGTAGAACTTTGGACGCAGACGCCAGCTTACGATTTGCTATCAGAATGCAGCCTGTGTTTAACTACTGTGGGAGCGAATACTGCCGAATTGGGTTCGTTAGCTGTACCCATGATTGTTTTGATTCCGACGCAGCAATTGGATGCGATGAAAGCTTGGGATGGTTTGCCGGGATTGCTGGCAAATTTGCCGTTAGTCGGTTCAGTTTTTGCGACGGTGATTAATTGGCTTATCTGGCAATTGGGAAAGGGAAAGCTTTATGCTTGGCCGAATATTTGGGCACAGGAGGAGATTGTGCCGGAGTTGATTGGGAAGCTGGAACCAGAAGTAATTGCTCAATTGGCGATCGACTATTTGAGCCATCCTGATAAATTAGCACAAATGGGCGATCGTTTGCGTGCGGTTCGAGGAGAATCGGGGGCGGCGAAAAAAATTGCTGAATTGGTTTGTGAAGAAATTGAGGTGCAATAATCAATAAAACCTCGTAGGGGCGGGTTCACCAACAATCTCTGACTGTAATTCATAATCTAAATAAACCCGCCCCCGCCCAACAGTAAATATCAATCTGCATTATTCCCGTATTTTATAAATAAAATAGGAAATAATTTGATTTGTATCGTAGGGGCGGGTTCACCACAAATCTCTGACGGTAATTCACGATCTAAATAAACCCGCCCCCCCAACTCAATCTGCATTATTCCCGTATTTTATAAATAAAGGTTGATACAGGCTATTAGTTGGGTGGGGGCGGGTTTTTGAGATTGTCGGTTTTTGGCAATTATTGTTGGTGAACCCGCCCCTACAGGAACTTAACCTCGATTTCAATTTAACTTCACTGACTGACAGAGCCTTTCCCGAAAAACTTAGGCGGTGCTGCCATAGTGTAAACTTCGGTTTCAGCGGCAATTACCTGCCGCAAGTGACCGGGAACTTGCATCAATCCCAACAGCGTAATCCCATCCAACATCCGCAACCCGCCAGTTGTTTTCTCGGCGAGTAATTTGTCAGTAACTTCGGGTTCGGGGCGCGTATTTATTTCTTGATTAGAAGCTATGGCGAAACCCCAAGGAGCTCCATAAGTAGAAATAAAGCTGGTGCAGGATTGAACATTGGGGAAAACAGATTTCAGGGTATTTACAATGCGAGCGTGCATTTTCATTTCTGCCGGAGAAACTGGACCCGCTTGCACTACGAAATATCCGTTAGGTGACATTACCTTGCGAACTTTCTCAAAATACTCTTTGGTAAACAACTGGAAAGATGGGCCTTCTTCAATGGGATCGGACAAGTCAGAAATGACAATATCCCAATCATTGTCAGTGTTATCTAAATAGTCCAAAGCATCGCCGATTACTACTTCGCAGCGGGGGTCGTCAAAGGCATTTTGGTGCATTTCGGGCAGGTGTTCGCGGCAAGCTTCTACTACTTCGCCGTCAATGTCGATCATCACGACTTTTTCAACTGTTTTCCAGCGCAGCACTTCTCTAATTGTAGCTCCTTCTCCGCCGCCGAGAACGAGGACTTTTTTGGGTGAACCGTGACAAATCATCGCTGGGTGCACCAGGGGTTCGTGGTACAGAAACTCGTCGCCTGTACAAGATTGCCACTTACCGTCTAAAACTAAGCCTTTCCCGTAGGTACCGGTTTGAACTACGTACATTTCTTGATAGGCAGTTTTTTTGTAAGCGAGCACGGCGATGACGCCGTGAACGTAAATATCCCAAGGGGTAATGTACTCGCTCATCCAAAAGTCTGCACGAACTTCGCTACCTGACATCAATTACTCTCCAAATATAAACTGCTGTGTCGATGTTGTCACAAGTAGTAGTTATTAGCACAAAATGGTGCGGGTGTGTGAGTACGATCGACACATTAAAGTGAGATTTCTCAGCAATGGTATAGTGTGATTGCGTTCTGGGATAGAGCAAGTGGCTTGGTACTTGAGATTGCTTGTGGGCGATCGCGCGTCCCGTCGAGATCACTTTTCCCGTAGCCCCCACTCGATCGCACTCACATTTAATATTTTCGCTTTGCCTTGCCGGCGGGTTTTGTACAAATGTTGTCTGAATCGGGCAATTTTTCGCGCTGGGCCCGCCTTTATAAGTTGGCGATCGACCTGCTTATTTATCAACAATCGGATGAAAACCCCGCAAATGCGAGAGGGGGAATAAAAGTAGCGATCGGTTTTAACCAGACTTGTTATTAATATCTTGACATTGAGAATCTATATTAGATAAGATTTTTAGACCTAGCAAAATAAAGGAAGTGTTAAATTCTTCTGACCAAATTGCCGAGGCGATGTGCGACGAAATTATCACTAGGTAAAGGGTGCAACTAAATTTCCTAATAAAACTGTTATGACACTATTTTTAGGTTCAAAATAATAGCCGATGGAACCAACAGACTGGGAAAACAGAATCAAAGAGCTGGAAAAGGAAAATCGAATCCTGCGGGAAAAACTTGAAACTTCGGAAACCGAACGCAGCCAATTACAAGCCCTTAATCAAAAAAAAGAATCTTTGCTAAAAAAGCTCACGCAGGAATTTAGAGATTCCGAAAATATTTTAAAAGCCAAAATGTCTACACTAGAAAAAGCTCTGGAAAACCAGCAAACAATGCAGCTCAAATTGATCGAAGCCGAAAAAATGTCGGCTTTGGGCATTTTGGTAGCTGGTATTGCCCACGAAATCAACAATCCCGTCAACTTCATCTACGGCAATATTACCTATGTCAATGACTACGCTGGCGACATTTTAACATTGCTAGCAATGTACCAGGATAGGTATCCCGAAACAGATGCAGAGATTGAAGCTTTTCTGGAAAAAATTGACATCGACTTTTTGCGCGAAGATTTGTTGAAAACTCTTTCGTCAATGAAAGTGGGTTCCGAGCGCATCCGCGAAATAGTGCTGACTTTACGCAACTTTGCGCGGGTAGATGAAGGTGAAAAAAAACCAGTTAACATTCACGAAGGAATTGACAGCACATTGTTAATTTTGCAGCATTTAACTAAAGAAAAGCCCGGTCATGCCGCTATTAGTGTTATTAAAGATTATGGAGATTTGCCCAAGGTCGAGTGTTATGCTGGGCAATTAAATCAGGTGTTTATGAACATCATTAATAATGCTGTTGATGCCCTGCGAGAGCGAGAGCAAAAGTCTTCACAGGAGGAGATAGAATCCAACCCTATCCAGATGAGCATTACTACTTCTATTATTTCCGGAAAATGGGCAAGAATTAGCATCAAAGATAATGGTATGGGAATGAATGAATCTGTAAAAGCGAAAATTTTCGATCCGTTTTTCACCACCAAACAAGTTGGTCACGGGACGGGTTTGGGATTGTCAATTAGCTATCAGATTGTTGTGGACAAACACGGCGGGAGGTTGGAGTGCATATCCGCAATTGGAGAAGGGACTGAATTCGCGATCGAGATTCCGATCGCCAATTCCCGCAGCTAAGAGCGATCGATCGAGCTAAACTGAGGGATAATGAAAACTCCCTTTGACCGCGGCTCCTCCTAGTTTGATGTGCAACCTTATGTCTACTGTCACTTTTGGTTTGTCAACCCCTATAGCGGCAGAGGCCGGGGCATCCTACGGCAGCAGCGAACCGCCACAGCGCCCCACCGTGCAAGCAGAGTGGATCGAGGTATTGGTGGACTCTCCTTTCAGGGTGGCGGGGGACTCCGCAGGGGAGGAAAACAAGTTATTTACCTATCGTTTACCTGCGGAACTTACCGTGCAACCAGGAGATATCTTGAGTGTACCCTTTGGCAGTCAACAGGTAGGGGCGATCGCAATTCGGTTCATTTCTCAACTGCCGCCCGACTTAGATCCGGCGCGGGTTAAAGATGTCGAAGATGTTGTCAGTGCGGGCTTTTTCCCGCCTAATTACTGGGAATTGCTCGATCGCACTGCCACCTATTATTGCACACCTTTAATTCAAGTAATTAGAGCCTCACTGCCGCCCGGTTTGTTAAGCCGTTCCGTGCGCCGAATTCGCTTAATTAAGGACGCAATTTCTCCGAATGCCGAAACATTTCTCAATCCGGCAGCGAGTCAAATTTTGCAATTGCTGCAAGCTCAAAAAAACGGCGATTACACTTGGCAATACCTCCAGCGACAAGTCAAGGGAAGTTATCGGGGATTGAAAGATTTATTGAAACGCGGTTGGGTAGAAAGTTATTTAGAACCTCCCAATCCTCCCAAACCACAACTCAAACCTGCAGTGACATTAATTGCTAGTGCATTTGTCACAGATTTAACCAAGCGGCAACAAGAAGTATTGGAAGTTTTGCGACGTGGCGGCGGTGAAATGTGGATGAACGATTTGCTGAGAATTTGCAGCGCGAGTTCTTCTGTTGTCAAAAATTTGGAACAAAAAGGTAGCGTTGTCATCGATCAAAGGGAAGTTCTCAGGGGCGATCGCGGAATTTCTCAATTGCCCGATGCACCGAAAACTTTAACTCATTTTCAAGCTCAAGCCTTAGCGTTTATTAACTCTTTTTCGGGATTTCGTCAAGTGCTGCTGCACGGCGTTACAGGTTCCGGGAAAACCGAAGTGTATTTGCAGGCGATCGCCCCAATCTTAGCCAGCGGCAAATCCGCCCTCGTACTCGTTCCCGAAATCGGTTTGACACCGCAACTTACAGACAGATTCCGAGCCCGTTTTGGCGAGCAAATTTGCGTGTACCACAGCGCCCTATCCGACGGCGAACGTTACGATACATGGCGTCAGATGCTGACTGGAACCCCGCAAATTGTCATCGGCACGCGATCGGCCATTTTTGCGCCTTTACCTCACCTCGGCTTAATTATCCTCGATGAAGAACACGACAGCAGCTTCAAACAAGACCAACCAGCCCCCTGCTACCATGCCCGCACCGTTGCCAAATGGCGCGCCGAATTAGAAAATTGTCCCTTAATTTTAGGTTCCGCAACGCCAGCTTTAGAGACTTTTGTCGGGACGCGCCGAGATTATTACTCGTTACCAAATATCCATTATTTATCATTGCCCGATCGCATTTATTCCCGCCCGATGCCGCCTGTGGAAATAGTCGATATGCGCCAAGAATTGCGGCAAGGAAACCGCTCCATTTTCAGCGTCTCCCTGCAAAACGCGCTGGAACAATTGCAGGCAAGACAACAGCAAGGTATCCTGTTTATTCACAGAAGAGGACACAGTACCTTTGTGTCTTGTCGGAGTTGCGGCTATGTGATGGAATGCCCGAATTGCGATGTTTCCCTGTCTTATCACCACGTCGGCGAAGGAACAGCAGAAATATTGCGGTGTCACTACTGCAACCACACGGAACGACACCCCCAAAACTGCCCGGATTGCAGTTCTCCTTACTTCAAAAACTTTGGTAGTGGCACTCAGCGAGTCGAACAGGAATTAACGAGATTGTTTCCAGAATTGCGGGCTATTCGGTTTGACAGCGATACGACTAGAAATAAGGGCGACCACCGCAGATTGTTAACGCAATTTGCTAATGGGGAAGCTGACATTTTGTTGGGTACGCAAATGCTGACGAAAGGGTTAGATTTAGCTGGAGTAACATTGGTGGGAGTTGTGTCTGCTGATGGGTTGCTAAACTTATCCGATTATCGGGCAAGCGAACGAGCTTTTCAAACATTAACTCAAGTCGCGGGCCGTGCAGGCAGAGGTGATGATCCGGGGCGGGTAATTATTCAAACTTACACTCCAGAACATCGGGTTATTCAAGCAGTTAGGCGGCACGAATATGCGGATTTTGTGGAAACAGAATTAGCAGAAAGAGCAGCGCTGAATTATCCACCTTCGGGGCGGCTGGTATTGTTGCGATTGAGCAGTGTAGATGCGGCGGAAGTGGCGGTGACGGCGGTACAATTAGCGTCTGTTTGTCAGGAGTATATTGAGCGATTGTCTGTACCGGGGTGTGAGTTGTTGGGGCCTGCACCTGCGGCGATTATGCGGGTGGCAAATCGCTATCGGTGGCAGATTTTGCTGAAGTTGCCTTTGGATGAGTCGGTGGATTTGTCGGATTTGATCGGATTGCGCGATCGCACGCCGCGTTCTGTTAGTTTAACTATTGATGTCGATCCGTTGAATTTTGGTTGATTGGTGGGGCTACAGGCCGTTGTAGGGGCGGGTTTCACCAACAATCTATGTCGGAAACCAACAATATAATAAACCCGCCCCCACGAACACGACAAATCCGAATCTACATTTTTTGAATTCGATCGAACATCAGGTTAATCTGGGTTATGGGTTGGTGGGGGCGGGTTTTTATAGATTGTTTGTCAGCTTCAAATATTGTTGGTAAAACCCGCCCCTACAGCCCATCGTAGGGGCGGGTTTTACCAACCATTTATGTCATAAATCAACAATATAATAAACCCGCCCCCACCGAACGAACAACTGTTTTATGGAAACAAAATTATGAAATACGATCGTAACAAACACCACCGCCGCTCAATTCGCCTGCCAGGATATGATTATAGGACTCCCGGTGCGTATTTTATCACTATTTGCAGTTGGCAGCGCGAATGTTTATTCGGCGACGTTATTAATGATCAAATGCAATTGAGTCCCTATGGGAAAACTGTTTTATTCAATTGGAGCATTCTTCCCAAACGTTACCCAAACGTAGCATTAGACAATTTTATTGTGATGCCAAATCACGTTCATGGAATTATTGTTTTGAAAGGCAGCCCCGAAATAAATTCTACAGAATCCGATAAATTTGGCCTGATAAAATCAAAAATCCATCCTTTGTCGGAAATTGTGCGGGGTTTAAAAACATCTTCGGCGCGGCGAATTAACCAAATGCGATATTTGACAAGCATATCGGTGTGGCAGCGGGGTTATTACGAACATATCATCCGCAATGAAGAATCATTAGTTGCCATTCGTGAATATATTGTTAATAATCCTTTATTGTGGGGAAAAGATGAATTGTATCCTCATAATTCAGTCAAAATTAATGAATCTAGTCCGCTGGCGATCGAATGGAATGGCAAATCTTATATACAGTCGATCGTCCTCTAATATTAGGTCGATCGATTCGTAGGGGCGGGTTTCACCAACCATCTCTGCCATAAACCAACAATATAAAAAACCCGCCCCCCCCCAACGACAAATCCAAATGTACCAATGCGTAGGGGCGGGTTTCACCAACCATCTCTGCCATAAACCCACAATATAATAAACCCGCCCCCCCAACGAGAAATCCAAATGTACCGATTCGTAGGGGCGGGTTTCACCAACCATCTCTGCCATAAACCAACAATATAACAAACCCGCCCCCCCCAACGAGAAATCCAAATGAACCGATTCGTAGGGGCGGGTTTCACCAACCATCTCTGTCATAAACCCACAATATAATAAACCCGCCCCCTACCTTTTTGGGCTGCTCTCAAACATCACGTTAATCTGGGTTATTTGTTGGGTGGGGGCGGGTTTTTATAGATTGTTTGTGAGCCTCAAATATTGTTGGTAAAACCCGCCCCTACAGGCATAATAAATTATCGGAATTTATTCACGAAAATCATCCCAAATCGAGAGATTTGTAGGGGCGGGTTTCACCAATAATAATTGCCTAAAATCCATAATCTCGTAAACCCGCCCCCACCCAAAGGTAAATCGCAATCTACCTCTTTCAAGGTACAAAGGGCGGGTTTACAATATTTTTGGTTTTTAAATCAAAATCTTGGCGAACCCGCCCTTACGGGCCTAATAAATTATCGGAAATCAAACAATCTCGATCGACTCACACCTACCAACTAAGGCAAATCAG
The DNA here is from genome assembly GCF_036700445.1 of Microcoleus sp. T3_B1. Taxonomy (NCBI): domain Bacteria; kingdom Bacillati; phylum Cyanobacteriota; class Cyanophyceae; order Oscillatoriales; family Microcoleaceae; genus Microcoleus; species Microcoleus sp. T3_B1. The sequence continues at coordinate 22,825 of NZ_JAUBOX010000029.1, read as the reverse complement.
TGCTCCCCATCAGATAAAGGTCGCACTCCCGGGCCACGCCGCGCCCTTCATTAATCGCCCAAACCACCAAACTTTGTCCCCGGCGACAGTCCCCAGCCGCAAAAACTCCCGGAATGCTGGTTGTATATTTTTCGTGCTCGGCTTTCACGTTGCTGCGCGCGTCGCGTTCCAATCCCAGCGCATCCAGCAAGGGCTGTTCCGGGCCGAGGAAGCCCATCGCTAGCAAGACAAGCTGTGCGGGCAACACTTTTTCCGTGCCCGGGATGTGGTTCGGAATGAACTGCCCTTTCTCGTTTTTCGCCCACTCCACCTCAACGGTGTGCACAGCTTTGACATTGCCGTTTTCGTCGCCCTCGAACTTTGTCGCCGTGGTGAGATAGCCGCGGGGGTCGTCGCCGAATTTGGCTGCGGCTTCTTCTTGGCCGTAGTCGAGACGGTAGACTTTTGGCCATTCCGGCCAGGGATTGTTGGCCGCCCGTTCCGACGGCGGTTTGGGCAGGATTTCTAGCTGTACCAGGCTTTTGCAGCCGTGGCGGATGGAGGTGCCCACGCAGTCGGTGCCGGTGTCGCCGCCGCCGATGATCACGATATCTTTGCCTTCGGCGGAGATGAAGTTATCGTTGGTGCTCTTGTCTAAAACTGCTTTGGTGTTTGCTGTCAGGAAGTCCATTGCGAAGTGGATGCCTTTTAATTCCCGGCCGGGGATGCCTAAGTCGCGGGGTTTGGTGGCGCCGGTACAGAGCACAACGGAGTCGTATTCTTTTAGCAGTTGTTCGGCTGGTAAGTCTTTGCCGACTTCGGTGTTGCAGACGAATGTCACGCCTTCGTCTTCGAGGACTTTGAGGCGGCGCATTACGACTTGTTCTTTGTCTAGCTTCATGTTGGGGATGCCATACATTAGCAGGCCGCCTGGTCGATCGGCTCTTTCGTATACTGTTACCCAATGACCGGCTTTATTTAGTTGCGCGGCGGCGGACAAACCTGCGGGCCCGGAACCGATGACGGCGATTTTTTTGCCGGTACGTTTGGCGGGTGGTTCGGCAGTAACCCAGCCTTCATCCCAGCCTTTGTCGATAATTGCGGCTTCGATGTTTTTAATCGTCACCGGCGGGTTGTTGATGCCGAGCACGCAAGCGCCTTCGCAGGGTGCGGGACAGACGCGGCCGGTGAATTCAGGGAAGTTGTTGGTTTTGTGGAGTCTGTCTAGGGCTTCTTTCCACAGTCCGCGATATACTAGGTCGTTCCATTCGGGGATGAGGTTGTTAATCGGGCAGCCGCTTGCCATGCCGCTGATAATTGTGCCCGTGTGGCAAAACGGAATGCCACAATCCATGCAGCGCGCGCCTTGGGTGCGGAGTTTGTCCTCATCCATCGGCAGGTGAAATTCGTCCCAGTTGTGGACTCTCTCGACTGGTGAGAGTTCGGAGGGCAATTCGCGCAAGAATTCGATAAAGCCTGTTGGTTTTCCCATAGTGGTGTTCTGGTTAGAATTTACTATTCTGGTAGTTTGTCAAAGCTGAAGCCTGTATGCTTATGAACTAACTATTGTCATATAAATTGTGGGCGATCGCACCTCAGATTGAGCAATTTGTACATGAAATCTTTAATATCGCCGGGAGTCGGGGAATTGTTGGCTGCGGTAAAATATAGATAGATCGACAGCAAAGAAACCGGGTTTTTTACGAGGATTAAAGGTTTTAAAGGTTTTGATGCAGTATTTTCGTCCATCAAACCCGGTTTCTGCGTAATTTCAGCATGGTTTACTCTGGGACGATCGCATTTACCGATAATCCCACATCTGGAAACCCTCGCGGGTTAACTCGGACGGCCCGCCAGCGTCAACTTTCAAGCGCCGTTCCCATCAGGAGGGCTCGAAATACAATACAAAAAGTTACAGGCCTTGCCAAATATTAATTTCAGGATATACTACTGTAAATCGGTCAGATATATGGAGTTAATACCGTCAACTCCTAAAATAGGTACACAAAGTCATGAGCATTACAATTGAGAACGTATCGAAACACTTCGGCTCCTTCCACGCCATTGACAACGTGAGTTTGAAAATAAACAACGGCTCTCTAGTCGCGCTTTTAGGGCCTTCCGGTTCGGGGAAATCGACTCTGCTGAGGATGATTGCGGGACTCGAACCGCCAGACAGCGGTCATATTTACTTGATCGGCGAGGATGCTACTCAGCAGTCGGTGCAGGAACGGCATATCGGTTTTGTGTTTCAGCACTACGCTTTGTTCAAACACATGAGTATTCGGAAAAATATTGCTTTTGCAATGGAAATTCGCAAAGTTCCTAAAAACTCTATTAGCAAGCGGGTTGATGAACTTTTGGATTTAGTGCAGTTGACAGGTTTGGGCGATCGCTATCCTTCGCAACTTTCCGGCGGCCAGCGGCAGCGGGTGGCTTTGGCGAGAGCTCTAGCAGTTCAACCAAAAGTGCTGCTGCTAGACGAACCTTTTGGAGCATTAGATGCTAAAGTCCGCAAAGAATTGCGATCGTGGCTGCACAACCTTCACAAAGAAGTTAACATCACCACAGTTTTTGTGACTCACGACCAAGAAGAAGCTATGGAAGTAGCCGATGAAATTGTGGTGATGAACAAAGGTAGAGTCGAACAAGTTGGCACTCCTGCTGAAATTTATGACAAACCGGCATCAGCTTTTGTGATGAGTTTTATTGGGCCGGTCAATGTGCTGTCGAATGCTGCAGGTTTGTTCGCCAGCAACGCCACAACGGCTCGGAATAATGGAGCAGCTCATTCGGACGTAGTGTTTTTGCGCCCCCACGACGTGGAAATTAAAACTAAGCCGGAGTCGGGTTTTTCATTAGCAAAAGTCAGTCGCATCATTCATTTAGGGCGGGAAATACAAACCGAGTTAGTGTTAGAATCCGAGCAGGTAGTAACAGCTTACGTGAGTCGCGAGCGCTTCGATTCTCTACAGTTAAAGCGAGATCAGCAAGTTTACGTCAAGCCCAAACACGCGATGACTTTCCCTGCTTATTCAATTTAAATCAGCGGCTGCATCTTACTCAAAATACTATTGGGGAGCTTCTACAAAACACTGCTGCCACATCGTTACCAGGCTCGTGCCTGGTAATGCTGTCTCGTGGCTCTAAATCGGAGGCAGAGCCTCCTGAAATTCATTCCCAGGCAGAGCCTGGGAACGAGAAAATGGGCAGAGCCTGAGAACCAGAAAACGAGAAAAACGAGAAATCTCAGGCAGAGCCTGGGACGGAGAACTAGAAACAAGATAGGTGAAGAATATGACTGCTAACAAATTCTTGAATTTAGCAACTAGCACTTTACTTAGTTATCGCCGTTACATCCAGGCAGGATTAACACTTTGTGCAGGATTAGGATTGTCTGCGATCGCTTCTTCAGTCGCGTACAATTGGGAATATAAATCCATGCAAGCCGAACTGCAAGACCGCCTGGACAAAATAGCTACAGACATTCAGAAAGATGTTAGCGGTAATTTAGAAATCATTCGGGCTGCGGGAGCATTTTACAGCGTATTTGACGGCGTTAAAAAACCCGAAATGAAGACATTTGTTGGTTCTGCCCTCTACCGCCATCCGAGCCTGAAGGCGATCGCTTGGCTGCCGCGTTTTTCAGGCTCTCCGCAATTTATGACAGAGGAAATAGCTTTAAGCTTAGATTTAACTGCCAACCGGCTAGCGTTAGAAAACGCCACAAAAAGACAAGAAATTATCGCGACAGATCGCCAAAAATTGCCCTCAGAAAATCACCCTGGCGTCTTCGTCTTCCTGCCAATTTTTAGTCCAACTTATCCGGGCGATACCGCCGACTTCCCGGAAAATTTAGCTGCTACAGAACCAGAAAATTTGAAAGGTTTTGCTTTCGGAATTTTGCTCGTTGATGCTATTGTTAAATCCGCTTTGCAGGAAAATCAGCTCAACTTTGTTAATGTGTATCTTCAAGATGCTATGGCTCCTGAATCAGAAAAATTTCTTGCCTTTTACGAAGCGAAGACAAAAAGGATAATTACCGACGAAAATATCAAAAATCAACTCCAGCTTGGGGAAAGAGCTTACTGCCCAGACGGCAGCAGTTGCACCCGCATTATCAATATTGAAAATCGCAGGTGGTTGCTGCAACTACGGCTAACGCCAGAGTACATTAATCCTCTTAATTTTGGGCGTTCTTTGACTGTTTTAATTTTTGGGATAGTCTTGACTTTTGCGGCGACCATTTATCTAATGTGCTTGTTAGATTATACCGAAAAAATTGAAAAAGTAGCCGGAGAACGCACGGCTAAATCTCAAGAGCTAGAGCAAACTTTGCAAGAGTTGCAGCAAACTCAAGCTCAACTGATTCAGCAGGAAAAAATGTCTAGTTTGGGTTTATTAGTTGCTGGTGTAGCCCACGAAGTTAACAATCCTATTAATTTTATTTACGGCAATATCCACCACGCCCGCGAATATACTAGGGATTTGTTGGAGTTAATAGAACTCTACCAAAAACACTATTTATACCCTCCCTTGGAAATTTCACAGCATTTACGAAATATTGAGTTTGACTTTCTGTGCGATGATTTGCCGGAAGTGCTGTCATCGATGAAAATAGGAGCCGAGCGCATTGTTCAAATCGTCCAATCTTTGCGGAATTTCTCTCGCTTAGACGAAAGCGAAATGAAACCTGTCAACATCCATGAAGGCATTGACAGCACTCTGCTAATTCTGCAAAGTCGCCTGAAAGCTACAGCCGATCGCCCGCCGATCGAGATTGTTAAAAACTACAGCAATTTACCTTTAGTAGAGTGCTATGCCGGACAATTAAATCAGGTGTTCATGAATATTCTGGCTAATGCGATCGACGCCCTTGAGAGTTACAACCTCGATCGCGGGCCCAAAGCAGCGAAAGCTAATCCGATCGCGATCGCCATAACCACAGAATATTCCATCCCGGATAAAATAATTGTGCGGATATCTGACAACGGCCCCGGTATGGCAGAAAATGTCAAAAAACGGCTGTTTGACCCGTTTTTTACTACTAAACCTGTGGGAAAAGGGACAGGATTGGGACTGTCAATCAGCTATAAAATTGTCGTAGAAAAGCACAAGGGTATGCTGCGCTGCGATTCGACACCGGGATTGGGGACGGAATTCTCGATCGAGATTCCGCTGCGGCAAGAAGTCAGACAAGCTGTACCGTTTGTTTCGCGGAAAATATCCGAGGCAGCTTAGAAAGGGCTGGGGAAAGAAAAATTTTTTTCTCATTAACTACTGTAATTCGGTCGGATTATAGTATTATAAGTAAGAATGCCACAACCAATACTGCTTTATGCAGCTTAAACCGTCGGCACTGCCGATACTGTATAACCGAAACACGGCGGGACTAAATATGTTCAGTGACTTGCAAATTATTTACGAACGTGACCCCGCGGCGCGCAACTGGCTGGAAGTATTATTTTGCTATCCCGGACTGCAAGCACTTTTTTTGCACCGGATAGCACACTGGCTTTATTCCGCTGGCCTGCCGTTTGTACCGCGCTTGATTTCCCAACTGAGTCGCTTTTTAACAGGTATTGAGATCCACCCAGGAGCGACAATTGGTAGGGGGGTGTTTATCGACCACGGCATGGGGGTGGTAATTGGCGAAACTGCGATCGTTGGAGATTATGCTGTAATTTATCAAGGAGCGACCATTGGCGGCACGGGTAAAGAAATAGGAAAACGGCATCCGACGCTGGGAGAAAATGTAATCGTGGGAGCCGGTGCTAAAGTTTTAGGCAATATTCAAATTGGCAATAATGTTCGGATTGGTGCGGGTTCGGTAGTGCTGCGGGATGTCCCTAGCGATTGCACAGTTGTGGGAATTCCCGGCCGCATCATCTCTCGGAAAAAGCAGGTGGAAGATGCTCAAAATTCTCAAGGTCTACCGGATTTGGAAGCTCAAGCGATTCGAGCTTTGTTCGATAGAATTAAGGATTTAGAAGAGCAAGTTAATTTCTTAAAATCTCAATTATCTCCGATCAAAACACATCAATCAGAGCAAGCAGAGGTCGAAAAACATGAATTATTTCAGTCTTCGGATTTATTCATTACACAGTTTTTAGACGGTGCAGGAATCTAGTAAAGCTTTAATTTATCTAGAGTTTTGCCAGCCACACTATCCTGCTGCCATTGGACAAGCTAACTTTTATTCTTTCAGTAACTGGCTATGACTATTGCTTCTCTTTCCACTAAAACTTTTGATGAAACGAGCCGCCATATATTTCCTCGCCGCTCGCACTTGCCCAACAGAAGCAATGCTCTGTGGCGGATTGAAACTGGAGTAGTGCGAACTGTAACGTGGCTTGAAGATGGCACAATTATTACCTTGGGATTGTGGGGGCCTGGTGATACGATCGGCAAACCAATCTCAAAATGCGATCCTTTTCAAATTGAATGCCTTACTAAAGTCGAGGCAATTTTACTATCGGGCGATCGCTGGCTAAATAGAGATATTTTGCTCAGTCACATTCAGCAGGCTGAAGACTTTATGGTAATGCGAGGTTACAAAAGAGTTGATTTTATGCTCTATCAACTATTAACTTGGCTGGCTAAGAGGTTTGGTTCTGAGGTAGAGCAAGGACATCTAATCGATATGATTTTAACGCATCAGGACATTGCAGAAATCATCGGTACAAGTCGCGTAACTGTCACTCGCACCCTCGGTCATTTTGAGCAGCAAGGCTTGATCGATCGTCTGCCACTCCACCGGATTATTCTGCAACCTTCTGAGGTGTGGCACTACGAAATCTAAGGGTAGAATCAATGTCTCGCACGCGCGTGCGAAGCTATCCCGGAGGGAATCGCCCCAAAAATTCTGTATCCTTCGCTACTAAAAAAAACTATTGACTTTCTGAGACTGTCTGTGCAACAATCAACAGCTATACCTATAATATACGGTAACTCGATCAAGTTTACGATGATTACTATAGAGAGCGATCGGCTCTCTAGCAGCGAGGAGCTTTTTGTGCTTTTCGACAGAGACAATGCAAGAGGAAAGAAAATGAAAACTAAATGGCTGAAAGCTCGATTCAAAAGAAACAAAATAGGGGCATTAATTGCCGTCCTAGCGGTGCTGGCGATCGCAATTCCTCTGTTCCCATTTTTCCCAACCCAAGCAGCGGAATCAAAAACTAAAATTCAATTCGTTTCCCCCGCGTGGGTTGCCCAAAACGCCAGCGACAAAAACCTGCGAATTCTCGATGTCCGCACCAATCCAATGGACTACTTTATCGGGCATCTTCCCAACGCAGTCAACATCGCCGACAACACCTTGCGCGGGCCGGACAGCGGTTTGCCAGTACAGTATCTAACGCCGGATAAACTGGGGCAATTACTATCGCGGGCAGGAGTAACAGACAACAGCCGCGTCGCAGTTTATTCCGACGGCAGAGACATTCTCGGCGCGACAATGGTTGCTTACGTATTGGAGCGATTGGGACACTCGGACATAGCAGTTATCGACGGAGGTTATGCGGGTTACAAAGCAGCTCAAACTGTGACGAAAGAGTTTCCCAAATACGCGGCAGGTACACTGACTGTGCGAGACAACAAATCAATTCGTGTCACCCTGGATGAAGTCAAAAATTTAATTGGCAAAGCAGGCGTCACATTCATCGATCCCAGACCGGAAAAACTATTTCAAGGGGAAGAAAAAATCTGGACGCGCAACGGACACATTCCCGGCGCTCGCAACATTCCCTGGCCGACTTTTACCGATGCTGAAAACCCGCACAAGTTGAAGTCTCTCGACGAAATCAAGCAGATTTTGGCAGCTAAAAAGATCGATCGCAACAGCGACATCATCGTTACTTGCAGTACGGGGCGGGAAGCAACGCTGCAATATGTAGTTTTGAAACACTTGCTGAACTATCCGAAAGTCAGAATCTACGAAGGTTCTTGGACTGAATACAGTCAGACTAATTTACCTGTAGAAACTGGTCCGGAACAAGCAGTGTAGAAAACAAATCTGTAGTTAACAGCAATTTTGGCTAAAAATTGACCGAAGAGGTAGAATGAAAACAGTAATTATCTCGATATCAATGCTCGGAATAATCAGCTCGATTGGCTTTGGTTTATCAACAATAGCTGAGCACCGACAAGCAGATAATTCCGTTGCTTGCACTCCTAGCGAACAACCCGAGGAAAAATCGGAGACTTCCCCGCGAAAAACTTAGCGCTAAAATGGAGGCTCTGCCTCGCTTTACAGTTGTTTCTGGAGTCAAGTATTTTATTGTGAATAACACCGCAGAAATTGCTTTTTCACCGCTGACAAAAACTTCGCCGCCCCGATCGCAGCGTCCGATTTTAGCTCTGATACTGACGCTATTTGCTGCTGGTGCGGCCGGTTTGAGCGCCTACGGCTGGCGGCAGAGCGTTTTATTTCTGATTGGAGGCTTGCTGGGCGCGAGTTTGTATCATGCAAGTTTTGGCTTTGCTTCTGCTTACCGCAAATTATTTGCCGATCGCGATATTACAGGTGTTTTAGCGCACTTGTTGATGTTAGGAATTGCTACTGTACTTTTTGCTCCCGTACTTGCATCAGGAGAGGCATTCGGACACAAAATAGCCGGGGCTGTTGCGCCTGTGGGCTGGCAAAATGCGATCGGCGCTTTTATATTCGGAATTGGAATGCAATTGGGCAGCGGCTGCGCTTGTGGCACGCTTTGGACAATTGGCGGCGGCAGCGCGTCAATGCTATTAACGCTGCTGACTTTTTGCATCGGTTCTTTTGCAGGAAGTTTGACCAGACATTTGTGGCATTTGCCCTCGCTGCCACCGATATCTTTAGGAAAAACTTTGGGATGGATGCCCGCAGTCATCTTGCAGCTAAGCGTATTTCTGTTAATTGCGATCGCCCTCTGGCAGTGGAATCGCACCAACGGCAAGCAACCCGTAACTGCAGATTCTCTCCTCAAAAATCCCCAATCCCACATCAAAAATCGATGGCTTTACGGCCCTTGGCCTCTGGCTGCCGGAGCTTTTGCCCTTGCCTTTCTCAACTGGGTAAAACTGTTAATTGACGGCCGGCCTTGGGGAGTGACTTGGGGGTTTACTTTGTGGGCGGCAGAACTTGCTACCGCTTTCGGTTGGAATCCCACAACTAACCCGTTTTGGAATACTCCAGACAAATTGGAATCCCTGCAAAAAGGCATCTTTGCTGATGTTACTTCCGTGATGAATTTTGGCATTGTTTTGGGTGCAATTTTAGCAGCGGCCTTGGCTGGCAAGTTCGCCGTCAAAACAAACCTGTCGTTACCCAAAGTTGCAGCCGTTTTGAGCGGCGGTTTCCTGATGGGTTACGGAGCGTTGCTGGCTTTTGGCTGCAATGTCGGCGCTTTTTTTAGCGGTATTGCTTCTACCAGTTTGCACGGTTGGCTGTGGATTGCGACTGCTTTGTTGGGCAGCGTTGCGGGAATTAAATTGCGATCGCTCTTGCGACTTGAGAATTAATTTCCAACATGAATAGGCGATCGCCCTGCGGGTAGGGACAAAGGCTTTGCCTTTGTCCCTACAGAGGTCGCGTTTGGGAGCATCTCATATTTGCAAAAACACTTCTTTCTTCTTCCTTCTGACTCTTTTCTCCTGGCTCCTGACTCCTGACTCCTAATTCCAATTTCGAGCTTTGCTGCTTTCATTGAGATGCTCCGTCGCGTTTTCCCGCCAAGCGCGCCTAAAACAACAAACTACTGTCTACATATAGACATTAAGTATTTAATAGTATAATGTATTAGATTAAGTAGAGAGATGTGGCGATCGCACTCAAAGATCGATCGCCAAACTGCTAGCAAAACAGTCTCTCACTCTTGCCACTGTTGCCATTCATAAGAATTGCCACATCAGCGAAATCTTATAGATTATCCGGGCAAATCTCATCAGGCTGCATTTGCCCGATATCAAGCGCATTAAACTTAATTATGCGCTCAATCTATCTGAGAAAAACAAGAGGAACTAAGAAGCATCAATGCGGAATCATCATCTCGCAGATAGTGTCTTGCAGCCATTTAAGAAAAAAACTGGTTTGCCAGTATTTTCTCTTAAATCAGCCGCTCTGTTAAAATCGTCCCTGTTCAAAGGTGACGGTGCAATCTTCGATCAAATTCAGAATGGTCTGGGCAACAGATAATTTGTATCGAATTTGCGTTAATTAAATTAAATCATCGACTCGTCAATAAGTTCAAAAGCAAGGGCAACAATCGCACTTGTTTTTTTCTTTGTGTTGATTTCTTTCTTCTCACTGCCAACAGATGCGATATCTCGCACCTGTTGACTACCCTTAAGAAGGTGAGTATGAACTCATATGTTGCACCATTCTCAATTAGCCTTTTATGAACAGGCTTTCCGGCCTGTTCCACAACAGATAAATTTTCTTGTGGAACAGGCATCTTGCCTGTTGCTGACAATGGTGCAATATCTCAGTATCAATCAACTTAAGGATGAGACAGCATATATCCGCCTACCTACTTAGTAGTTACTTTAAGGCGGCGGTATTGCCTGTAAAATACTCGCTCCCTGCAACATTTGAGACTCTCCTGCTCTACCCGCTTCGGGGTATTCCCAAGACGGTGCAAAGGGCCGAACCAAGAAGGGGCAAGCTTTCCACCCACCCTGTACCCCCACCCCCAGCATCAGGCAGTTTCCGCCCCTGTGCCCGTGCTGCTCGTAATACCGACAGTGCCGACAGCTTAAACCTACATTTACGTTGCTCACGGGATTTCTCCAACCGTTTTTGTAATAAAGATATATTAACACCTGTAGACCTACCGGAATTGTGTACTATGATATAATGTACAATTTAAACTCGATCGCCAGTGGGGAATGTGGAACTATCTTCTAGAGTACAATATGCCCTGTTAGCGCTCTTGGAACTGGCGAGCCACCACCCGAAGGATTCGCCCCTAACAGTAAGCGAACTTACTGCTTCTCAAGAGATACCCGAACGCTATCTAGACCAAATTCTTGCCGTGCTGCGGCGTGCAAGTATTGTCCAGAGTTTGCGGGGTGCTAAAGGCGGTTATTTGCTGGCGAAAGAGCCTTGGCAGATTACCTTGCTAGAGGTGTTTTCGACACTCGAAGGATCCGGCAGTGGCCCGACCCAAAAAGTTTCGGAATCTGTAACAATAGAAAAAACTGCGGTGCTAGAAATCTGGCAGGAAGCTCAACAGGCATCTTGGGCTGTTTTGGGCAAATACACATTACAAGATTTGTGCGAACAGCGGGATGTTCGCAAACAAGCACATCCCATGTACTACATTTAAAGGGAGAGAAATTAAGCCATGAGAATTGCTAAGGATGTTACAGGAATAATTGGTAGAACTCCATTAGTTCAGCTCAATAAAATTCCCCAAGCCGAAGGAGTAGTTGCTCGAATTGTGGCAAAATTGGAAGGGATGAATCCGGCTGCTTCGGTGAAAGATCGGATTGCGGCAAGCATGATTCAGGCGGCAGAAGATGCGGGGTTAATTCAACCGGGAAAAACTATTTTAGTTGAACCGACTTCAGGCAATACTGGAATTGCTTTGGCAATGATTGCGGCGGCGAAAGGCTACAGTCTGATTTTAACGATGCCGGATACGATGAGCACGGAACGCCGATCGATGCTGAAAGCTTACGGAGCTCAGTTGGAATTAACTCCGGGACATGAAGGGATGTTAAGCGCGATCGCCCGTGCGGAAGAAATTGTAGAAGAAACGCCCGATGCTTTCATGCTGCAACAGTTTCGCAACCCCGCGAATCCAAAAATTCACCGGGAAACAACGGCCGAGGAAATTTGGGAAGATACAGAGGGTAAAGTAGATTTTTTAGTTGCTGGAGTTGGCACCGGCGGTACGATTACGGGAGTTGCTGAGGTAATTAAACCGCGAAAGTCTAGTTTTAGGGTAATTGCAGTTGAACCCGCCAGCAGTCCCGTGCTTTCTGGAGGCAAATCTGGTGCTCACAAAATTCAAGGGATTGGTGCAGGATTCATCCCGGAAGTGTTGAAACCAGAGTTAATTGATGAAACAATTGCAGTTAGCGACGCAGATGCGATCGCCTACAGTCGCCGACTAGCCAGAGAAGAAGGATTGTTGTCAGGAATTTCTGCAGGCGCCGCTTTGTATGCCGCAATTCAAGTCGGCAAGCGTCCCGAAAATGCTGGAAAATTGATAGTTTTTGTGCAGCCTTCTTATGGCGAACGCTACCTCAGTACAGCCTTGTTCAAAGATTTAGAATTGCCGACTGTCAGCGAACTCGAAGCATTAGTCAGCAAGTATTAAATTGTAGTAGGGGCGATCGCCCCTCCTGCGGCATTGATATCAGCTTAACCCGAAAGACCGCCAGGGAATTAATTCCCTGGCTCAAAGCGAAAGTCCTCTGAAGAGGACTCATGAGTTAATAGTCCTCTTCAGAGGACTTCAGCTTTGAGGCAGGGGTTTAAACCCCTGCCGGACTGCAGCGAAAGCGCATATTTGTTGACAGCAATACTCCTGACCTTACCCTACGTTTCAGACTTGATACAACTTCCAACTAGCCATCGCCAACATTCCGTAAATAACCAACTTTAGCGGGCGTTGAGGCATAATTTGGCAGAATTTAGCACCCACTAAAACTCCCGGCACCGAACCCAACCAAATGGGCAAAACTAAACTCCAGTCTACCGTTCCGAGGCTGAGGTGTCCCAGAGATGTAAACATCAACAAAATTGCCGCCTGCGAAATATCTGTACCCACCAATTTAGAAGTATCCAGGCGGAAAAAAGCAATCAACAACAGTGCAAACATCGAACCGGAAGACACGCTAGTGATTCCCACTATGCAGCCTAAAATTGCTGCCGCACTCACTGTACAAATACGGCCATAATTAGTATTTAAGTCCCATTTAGCGGGGGAAGGCAATTTAAAACTAGGGAAAAATGTTTTGACCACTAATTTGGTCAGCGATAAAGCGACAATTAGTGCGATCCCTACTCCGAGACAGCGCAGCAATATGCTGTCTAAGTCCTGACTTCCGCTGGATTTGATGCAGTGTAAAATCCACACGCCAGTCAGCGAACCGGGCACGCTGCCCAAAGCCAGCCACTTAACTATTTGCAAGTCGAGGGTCTTTTGCTGCCAGTGTTTGAAGCCGCCAACAACTTTCATCAGTGTGGCAGCTACGACATCCGAACTAATAGCAATTGATGCTGGAATTTGGAAAACAAAAATTAACATTGGGGTGATGAGCGACGCTCCGCCAACTCCGGTCAAACCAACGATAATGCCCACGAAAAAGCTGAGAAACGATAGTAATAAGTAGTTCACGGTTATGCCCAAAAACTGTGTATTTAAGCGCTGCCAACCAACAAATAGATAACTTGGGTGGCTAGAACAACACAGCTACACAGGCTAAATATCGCTTGCATTTCAATATGCGTTGCCAGGAATTTTGCTTTTAAACGCTTGAGATTTCTCGCGTCTTAAGCTACAAAAATCTTGGTTAAAGTAAGTAAATGCAAATCAACAAAACTACAAAAAATGTAGTGTAAAAGCTCCCTGATTTTCTTATAGGTACCTGTGTAACTGATGAAAAACCCTGGATTTATTTATGGGGTTTATATTCGGCTTTCTACCTTGAAGTGACGAGCGTCACAGGTAAAGCATAGCTGAGGTTAACCGAGTCCTTGCCGGAAAAGAAATCGGGAGTTTCGAGAACATTAAAATGAATCAATGCCACAATGACAACAGTGAAGGCGGTTGATGATACTAAACCCGTCAATAACTCTTTTTTGAGGTTTTTTTCCTTGGGTTTGTCGGCAAAAACATCTAAAGTTCCTAGCTGCATCAACAGAATTCCCACAATATTGGAAAGCCAGTAGCCGACAATTGTGCAAGGAAACAGTAAATCTGGGGAAAGCCAGCTACAGATATACCCAAAGGCGTAGGCAATTGGCAGATTGAAAAATATGTCGTTCCACCAACACAGGGGTGATAGCAAATATCCAATTGCCAGAAGCAACCCGCCTCTGATCTTTTTAAACCAGACTTCGTTAAAGCCCTTAGCTTCGGGCAACTGTTGGCTTAGTTGTCCTGCAAGCTGGTACTCTTCAATGACTTTTTTAGCGTTTTCCACGTTAATAGCTCATTACTCGATCGACTTACCGTAGTTTAACAGCCCAAATCAGTTATGTCTAGTAAGTCAATCTAGTTACCGTATTTTGTGGAATCGGCTAAATATACTTTGTTTGCGATACCAAAATATCTATCCGAGAGAGGTTGTTGAGAATGCTGGCTGGTGATAATTTAGGCGCCGATCGACAAATTGAAAGTTTCCGGCAAATGCTTGACATTTTGCCAAAGATATGCAGTGTCGATGCCCCAGTAAAATTGCAGGTAAACGAGTAAAAGCCCGATCGCGACTGTCACGCCCAGCAATTTAGGGACTATTTTCGCGACTGTCTCAAGCACTACGAATGCTGCCCAGATAGCAGCAGCTAAGATGAGAATGGAAGCGATCGTGGCAACTGTATCGCTGTTCATGATTAACTCCTGTTGACAATCAATCGGGTATTACAAAACTACTTGGGCTCAGGGCGGTTGCCAAAATTGAATAAATTACTCCAATCCCCAATAAGCCCACAGCGGAACTGAAAAATAAAACCATGCCGTCTGGGGGATTGTAGGTATCGTGGTCAATTTGGTGGCGAACGGTGAAGTAATGCTTAGTTGAGATTAAGACTGTGACCCAACCTATTAGAGAGAAAATTAAACCCAACTTCCACCCCATCGCCTGACGGTAATGTACGGGCATTTGCACCACGCGAAGTCGGATGATGACGACGCCAAAACCCATGAGGGCGATCGCAGCCCGCATCCATGCTAAGAAGGTGCGCTCATTTGCCGATCGATCGATCGCCCGCGACAGATTTTGCAGGTTTGGTTTCTCATCATCTACTTGCATCGGTGGGAGCTCACATCTTGCACCATTCTCGATAAGCCTTTTTTGGGCGGGCAGGATGCCCAACCCCCTACTCCCCACAAGAAAATGCACTTTTTGTGGAACAGGCCGGAAAGCCTGTTCTTGACAATGGTGCAACATCTCAGTTGGAACGATAATTGCACGCGATCGAACTCTTTAATATTCATATTAAACCGCCACCATTATTCAGGTGCCATCAAACCAAATGAGCTAGAAGGAACGGTGAACATATAATAAATTACCCCAGCTCCTAGGAGGGCGATCGCGAGGCTGAAAAGAATTACCCAGCGATCCGTAGGTTCATAAGTATCGTAATCGATATCGTGACGGACGCCAAAGTAGTGCTTAGTTGAGAATAACACCGTCAGCAAACCCACTGCCGAAAAAAGCAAACCCAACTTCCAGCCATTGCCGGGAGTTGGGAGTAGAGGGGGATGAAAGGTGCGAAGGCGCACGATAACTACGCCAAAACCCATCAGCGATATTGCTGTCCGCATCCATGCTAAATAAGTGCGCTCGTTTGCCAAGTGATCCCGCACCCGCGACGGATTTGGTCGCTTAATTTTTTCTGTATTTACTTTTGTGGATTTCCAATTTAATAGCATAGATAAACCTTTTAATTTTAACGGGAAATGAGAAGGTAAACCGATATATTTGCGCTGGGATGATTATCCGCCGGGGATTGCTCCCCGGCGGGATTTTGCGTTGCAACGGGCTTTAAACAGCCGATCGCATTACAACTTCACCAAAACTAATCATTTTCCTCAGTAGGTGCGTTGGGAACTTGCGTATCTATGTAAGCCTGAGTCACATCAGGAACAAACCAATTCGCATCCCCAGGCTGGAAAACCTTAGCAGTAGGAACGTTGAATTCTACAGCCCCCGTATCGGGATTAGCTCTGGCTACAACTTGAGTTCCGTCAACTATCTTAACAGCTAGACCGCCCGTCAATTCTTCTGAAGGTTGATCGGTCGTTCTTAAATCGGTTGCTTTGACATCGCTGGCTAGATAAATTCCATCGCAATCCCATTTATGTTCAGTTGTTTGGCCGTCAGCTAGAAAATAAAGGGCATTCTCGTAAGAAGACTCCGCTGCTTTTTTGCGTTTCGGGCCGTAGACAGCCAGGGTTTTTCCTGTCTCGTTGCGGCACTGACCCCAAGGTTTTCCCGTTTCTAAAGTGTATTTTTGAAACTCCAATTGAGAGATTTTTTTCTGGAGTTCTTCAGGGGTATAATTCTGGGCGATATTGGGTGCGTCTTTCGCTGCCTTGAGAGTGTTCAGAGCTTGAGTCACCTCTATGTAGTCGGGATTGCTTGCATATTTCGGCGTTTTTGGAGCGTCGGCCCAGGATGGGGGAACAAATAGTAAATTGGCGGCCATTACCAAGAGCACTAAAACAAATTTGAAGATTTTCACAATTTTTCTCCTTTTCTCGATTGTCAGGTTTTTTCCAACTTTCTTTTTGCTTGCTATTTTAGGACTTAGGCAAAAACGATATCTCTTTAACTGGTTTGCCTGAAAAACCAAATTTTGCCGAAGCGAAAAATCTGTTTTTTTAGCATTATACCTATTGTCAAAGTCGCTCGGCGTGGGGTAGTGGCGAAGCGAGCGGGCGAGCGTTTAGGGATTAATCCTCAATTTTTTAGCTCGGTTTGATTCACCACTACAGGATTTCTTGAGACAAGAGGTATATTGTTGCCTAAGTCTGGCAATTGGCTAGCTCAAAAGATGGTTTCAAGTTTCGTGACTACTTGAGGCTAAATTAGTTTGAAGCTGGTTTTAGCTTGGTCACTCACTTCATTATTAACTTAGCATATTTGTTGATAAATTTCAAGCGATTTAGCGCAACTTTTTAGCAAACAATTGTTAAGGGAAAAGTGATGAGTTAGGACTTATGACTTATGGCAAATTATCTACCTATAGAGGGATGAAACTAGCGGAACCTTGGCTGATTATTAGTTAGATTAAAATGGCGGGATCAGCCGATAACTACCACTTTCAATCAGGATGAATATTCCCAAACCAATCAATACAAAAGGGACAGCAGCCTTGGTATAGCGAGTCAAAATATGGGCGATCGCCCTTTGGCGAGTTAACCGGTAAGCGACATAAGACCAAACACCTACCATCACCGAGAAAACCGCCAAAATCACCAGCAAGCTCGGCAAATCGCTGCTAGCAAACAGCGGCAAGTAAATACCGATGTTGTCACCCCCGTTAGCCACTGTTACCGCAGCCACATTCAAAGTTTGGGGGTTGAAAAGATTTACTAGCTTTGACACAGGTGAATTAGATTTCCGGTTAAATTCGCCCGATACTGCTTGTACTTCATCTTCATCATTTTCTCTCTTGACCAAGTGACTGATGCCGATCGCGATCGGAACCAAACCCAGCAAACCAATCCAAGCTTTCGGCACAATTAACCCACCAAAAAAACCGGGCAAACTAGCAGCGATGAGTGCTGCAAATCCGAGGTACTTACCGACAAAGATATGCCGGGGGCGGAAAGTATCATTTACTTGGGCGAAGAACAGCATCGAAAGCACCATATCGTCGATATTGGTTGCGGCAAAAGATGTAATCCCGGCAATAATCGCTGCTGCAATCCAATTCATGTGCTGTCCCTGCAATTTTTCTAAACTTCAGTTCCGCTGGCGTTACTTCTGCTCATCGTTATCAAACAGAAACCGCAACCCACTAAAGATATTATACTTAAAGTTGGGCTTGCCAGAGTGCCGCTTTTAACCAGAATCGCCATTCCCAATCCGATTAAAACAAAAGGCACAAGCTGATTGCCGTAGCGAGTCAAAGTATCTGCGATCGCCCGCATCTGAATTAACCGATAAGCAGCGTAGCACCAAACGCCCACCATCGCGAAGAATACGCCGAGAATCACCGCCAAACTTTCTAAAGTATTGCTAGCAAAAAGCGGCACATATATCCCGATATTGTCGCCGCCATTGGCCACCGTCACCGCTGCTACGCTGTAAGTTTGAGGAGACAGAAAACTGCTAAAAAAAGATTTCTCAGATTGCTCTAATTCTGCCTCAACTTCCGAATCGTCAGTTTCGGAATTCAGCAAGCGGCTAAGCCCGATCGCAATTGGCAGCAAACCCAGCATTCCGATCCAATCTGGGGGAAAGATTAAGCGGCCAAAAAACCCCGGAAGGCTAACAAAAACCAGTGCAGTAAAGCCCAGAAACTGACCGAACACGATATGCCTGCGCCGAAATACTGCATTCACCTGCGAAAAAAACAGCAGCAGAATCAGAATATCGTCCAGATTCGTAGCCGTAAAAGCTGTCATTCCCGTCGAAATAGCTGTTAGTAATTCATTCATTTCTGTGTCTCCTCAGATTTTTTATTTGGTTGTACTCGCTGGGATCGTATCTTCGGAACGGGCAAGATGCCCGTTCCACAAAAATTAAATTTTATTGTGGGTTCTTGATTCTAGCCCGCCATTGAAATGCTGATTGACAATGCTGCAATATCTCAGTAAAAACCCAGTTGCTAAAAACTATTAGTCCTGACTGTGAACTGGTAACTGTTAATCAAAAACGATCGCTGTCAAAGGGAACTGCTTTCAATCGAACACCACCGTAAATTGCATTTTCTTCCTCGAATCTGGCATGAATTGCGTCAATACCCTGCTCCATCGAACCCACAAGTCCCGGAGAACGCAGCCGTTGCCAGAAAAACCATCCGCAAGTAGCCACCAAGTACATCAAGAACAAGTAAGGAAAGGCATTGTAAGGAGCTTCTGGAGGTGGGAACATAGTGCTGCCTGGAATGCCCACGCTGCCCGCAATCGGAATCATCATAAATGCGATCGCCGCCACCGAGAACACCACATCCCGCACGCGCAATTTACCAATTTTGTGCAGGTACATCGGTGCGGCGATCGAAATTAAGACGTACACGGTTAAAAATCCGTAGCTGCAAATTGCCCCCAAATAACCCATACAATCGAACAGTTTGATGTTAAACATAGACATCACAGCAGGCACCAAAAATGTCATAAATGTACACATCGTTACTGCAACGTGGGGAGTTCTATTAGACGAATGCGCTACACCTAATGAAGAGTGAAACAAACCGTGCCGCGCCATCATAAAAAACACTCTCGCGGCTGGATTGATGCTGCCGAGCACGCAAGCAAAAAAGCTAAATAAAGCGCCGAAAGCCACTAACTCTCCCAGCCAACCCATGCCCACTTGTTGCGCCAGAAAAGTCAGAGGTTCTTCACTATTAGTAATAGAAACTCCTGTACCGCTAAAACCCAAAACCTCAATATAGGTCATCAAAATGAAGAATAAGCCTGCCATGACAGCACTGCCCATGACAGCCCTGGGGATATTTTTTAAGGGTTTTTTCGCTTCGTCGCCCAGAGATGTAGCGCTTTCAAAACCAGAGAAACCAAACATTACTAATACAAGTCCCGTCGCTATATTGCCGGGAGTTACGCCTTCCAAAGTTAATTGGGACATATCCAGGGCAAAACCTTTGTGCGCCCAGATGATCATTCCCAAGATAAAAATCGCTGCCACTGATGCCCCCTCCAGCCACAGCATCGCCATAGCTGAGAGTTGGATATCTTTATAACCTGCATACCAAGCAACGCCGGCCCCGATCGCTAACAGCGTAATCGGTGAGGGATGGATGCCTAAATGACCGATGAAAGTACCCGTAAAGTTGGCAAAACCACACAAAACGGCCATCGCAGTAAATAGATAAGCGAGTACCAAACTCCAGCCGCAAATTACGCCGGCAGTCGGGCCTAGTCCTTTAACAATATAAGAATAAAGAGAACCGGCAGAAGCCGATCGACTCGCAAATTGGTTGATATTGATGCTGACAAATACTAGGCCTATCAAGCCGATGAGAAAGCTCAGCCAAGCCCCGTTACCCGAAAGAGCGACAATTAACCCTATATTAGATGCTGGTATCGTTGTAGGTGCAATGACGGCAAAGGATTGAGCTAAAACCTCCCCAAAGGAGAGGCAGTCCGGCTTTAAGCCGTGGGGACTGTGATTTTTTGGCGTTTTCTTAGTCATTTATCAGAAAAATGGGTTTGAAACCCCGTCCTTTTAGGACGGCTTTACAGTTCGCCATGAGTTGTAAGCCAGAAACTTACAATCCGTGGGCTTTGCGTTTTGACACAGGCGTTTTCCTGTACCAAGACTGTGCAGGCTAATGCGAGATTTTTTCGCATCTTCGCCACCTACATAACACTTTCCATACGATAGATGCTTGACAATCCCCCCACGCTTCAATCCTTGCGACATGGAGCCACCGTAAGGACGGCGATATCCATTTTTCCCAGGGTTAAAAACGTGCAATTGTCTGCGATAAATACGGATGGGCTTACATTCCATCACCACCATATTTTCTGGTGATATATTGCCACCTACCAACAGGTAAGCTAGCACCCAAGAATCGACACAATGGGCATCAAAAACATTGGATAACTTTGCCTTACATTTTTTTAGACCTAATCTTTGACGAGTTAAGTAGGTGTCGGTATAGCCATCAAATAGGGTGAGAGGTGCAATTTTTTCCAACTCGGAATAACACCATTTTTTGCCAACTTCTAAAGGCGAAAATGACGTGTTCCACTTGTGGCAACCTTTTTTTGTCAATGCTTTTACATCCTCAATTCCAATACCGGAGAGGGGAAAGATGGTATCAAAAACTTTGACTACTCGGATTTTGAATTGCCAACGCGCCTTAGTGCTGGGAGGAATTGCGCCACGCGAACGGTTTTGACGAGGTTGGCGACAAGGTGTTTTTCGATTACGTCTTGCACGTCTGGCATTTGTACTTGTCTCTTCAGCATCTTTAACCCAATCAACAGCATGAAACTGCTGATTTAAGTAGGTGTGAGCTTTTGATTTGACTGTGTACCCCTCACGTTTAGAACCCGGATCGATTCCAACTGCTACGGGTTGAGTATGACGATTTGAAGGTTCAACGTTTAAGCGAACACAAAAGATCCCTTTACGGAAAAATGGTGTTGCTTTTCCAGATTTAATCCAACGCTCTGCCCTTGCGGGTGTTGTTGGCATTAAAGGACGTTGCTCAAAGTCCACTACAGGAACGTATTGCATGGTGTTTGTTTGGCGATAAGCCTAACTGTTTAATTTCCTTCGACTTTGACTAACGGAGTGGTTACGGGTTAGGAATAGCGCCTGTAACGTCCAATGAAAGTGCCACCTTCAGTTAGTTCAAATTGGCTTCTCGGCCGTTGTCTAGTCCTACTTGCGCTTGTGTTCCACCTATGGCTTGGTTTCTCTACAAGCCCCATCCCTTTAGGGTGGGGTTAGTGACTTATCTTCTCTCTTTTTGTCGATCGACTTTTGGCGATCGGCTTAAACTTGTCGGTGCTGCTTCAGCATCGGGCCCTGCGTTAGAAGCTTAAGTATCACCTTAAGGCTCTTGACAGGTAGAATCAAATGGTATTTTTTATCGAATTAATAAATACAAGTGATGCAATGCTGCAGCCAAAGAACTGTTGGAAGACGACACCTATCTGTCGCCACCAGCCCAAACCCTTGATATTAAAAGGAAAATTTAAATAGCGGCTGGCAACCGTCCTTTTTTGGTAATTCCAACCTGTACCAGAGACTCGATCGAAAAGTTCACGTCAAAGCTTAGCCGCAAGAGATTTTAATCTCAAAAAATAACTGTATTTAGTAAAGGAACCCTCAGCATGGCCGGAATGACGCTTGACCAACTGCGAGTTTTTCTAGCTGTCGCGGAACATCTGCACTTCAGCCGCGCAGCGGAGGAACTTTACATCACCCAACCCGCTGTCAGTGCGACAATCCAAAGCTTAGAGGCGCAATACGGAGTAAAACTATTCCACCGCATCGGCCGCCGCATCGAAATCACAGATGCTGGGAAGTTGCTGCAAGTTGAAACGCAGAAAATTCTAGACCAAGTTGCTTTGACAGAGAGAGGTTTGCGGGAGTTGAACGACTTGCAGCGAGGCGAATTAAACTTGGGTTGCAGTCTGACCATTGGCAATTATTGGTTGCCTGATAAACTTAGCAAGTTCAAACAAAAATATCCTGGTATTTGCGTGAATTGTACTCTGGCAAATGCCGAAGAAATTTGTGCAGGGACGGCGACGGGAACATTTGATTTGGGTTTAGTGACGGGAGACCTCAAAGCTTCGCTTAAGAGCACTCTGGAGGAAGAAGTTATAGGCAGCGAACGCTTGCTGATTGTAGTTGGCAAATCTCACCCTTGGTTTGAACGTGCAGAGGTGAGTTTAGCGGAAATTGCGAAAACGGATTGGGTGATGCGAGAAGCTGGTTCGGGAGTTCAGCAAATGTTGGAACAAGCTTTGCAAAGTTGGGGCATTAATCCCCATGAATTGAATGTAACTTTAGTTTTGAACAGCAGTGAAATGGTAAAAGCAGTGGTGGAAAGTGGCACAGGTGCAGCGGCTATTCCTGAATTGATGGTAAAAAAAGAATTGCAGCTATCTACACTGCGATCGATAAAAATTTCAGCTAGCGAACCGAGTTCAAATGTATCTTTTGAAATAATTAAACCTGTTTTGAAACTGAAACACCGACAGCGTTTTCAAACGGGAATTGCTAAAGCCTTTGAACAGATATTAACTTAAGGTGCGGGTAATATCATGTCTGATCGATCGCCAATAATACATAAGCCGGGGCGGGTTT
The DNA here is from genome assembly GCF_036700445.1 of Microcoleus sp. T3_B1. Classification (NCBI taxonomy): domain Bacteria; kingdom Bacillati; phylum Cyanobacteriota; class Cyanophyceae; order Oscillatoriales; family Microcoleaceae; genus Microcoleus; species Microcoleus sp. T3_B1. Next base: position 172 of record NZ_JAUBOX010000029.1, on the reverse strand, counting down.
GTGAGATTGTCCGTTAGGGGCAAATATTATTGGTGAACCCGCCCCTACAGGAATCAGGATAATCGACCGGACATGATATAATTGGTAATTCAGGAGTGCGACTCGTTTAATCCAAATGGATAAAGAATATCCAAGGACGATTAGCCTAACCCTCTGGTTAGTGTAACTGATT
>NZ_JAUBOX010000165.1:0-4995 GCF_036700445.1 Microcoleus sp. T3_B1 | reverse complement strand
ACAGAAGCTGATTGAAAAATTACAACAAAAGCTCGAAAAGCTCCAAGAGAGACAGCCCAGTAATAGTAAAACATCATAAAAACCACCATCGAGCGATCTGATACAGAAATCAGAGACAGCCAAAGTTGACAATTCAAAAGAATCAGAGTCAGAGTCAGAGTCCCAGGGTAAACGCATCTTAATTTCAACCTAAAACATGATAAGATGAAGTATTGGGCTAAATCAAGTGCGTAATTAGGTGCGATCGATGGCGAAAGGGTTTACTTCGACTTTAACTGCCCAACAAAAAACAATAGGTGTATCGAACCCGACACACTTATTGAACGCTTGTTTTTTAAACCATTTTGGAACCTTGACCGATCCAAGAATAGAAAGAAGTAAACAGCATTTATTAATAGATATTGTAGCAATTGCGATTCTAGCTGTCCAGACGCGGTGCAGATGGATGGGAAGCAATAGAACTCTATGGAACAACCAAATATGAATGGCTGAAAGGTTTTCTAGAACTGCCGAATGGAATTCCTTCTCATGATACATTTAGTCTCCTTCTTTGCTCGAATTGAACCGCAGCAGTTTCAAGAGTGTTTTTTGAGTTGGATAAATTCAATAACCCAAAAGTTGGAGCTAGAAGTCCTAGCCATAGATGGCAAAACAATGAAACAATCTTATGACCGGAATCACAGCCAAAAACCATTGCATATAGTCAGTGCATGGTCTTCATCCCATCAATTAGTTTTAGGGCAAAAAAAGTCAATAAGAAATCTAACGAAGTGACGGCAATTCCGGCTTTGTTAGAGGTGCTAGAAATTGCTGGAAGCATAATAACCATCAATGCTTTGGGATGTCAGAAAGAAATAGCAGCGCTGATAATTAAGAAGAAAGGAGATTATCTTTTAGCGCTAAAAGGGAATCAAAAACTTCTTCATGAAGACGTAAAAAACTGGTTTGAATTAGCTAGAAAAGAAGAGTTTGGTGGCAGAGAGCATAGCTATTATCAACAAATAGAAGCCGGGCATCATCGAGTTGAAAAAAGACAAATTTGGACGGTGGCAGTCTCAGAGCTTCCATCTCTTCATAATCAATCATTATGGGCTGGATTGAAAACGGTTATGATGATCGTAAGTGAAAGACGTTTGTGGAATAAAACAACCACAGAAGTTGGCTTTTATTTGAGTAGTTTAGCCAGTAATGCCGAGAAGATTTCTCAAGCAATCCGCAGTCATTGGGGTATTGAAAATAGCTTACATTGGACATGGGATGTTACTTTTTGTGAAGACAAGAGTCGGATTCGTAAAGATAATTTTCCTGAAAACTTTGCTCTTCTACGTCGCGAGTGCCATCAATTTACTGAAACAAGAAAAAGGATTTAAAGGAAGTTTAAAAATGAAGCGGTATCTGGCGGGAATGGATAATAATTATTTAGTCCAAATCTTAAACTCTGCCAGTTAACGCTAGAAAACTCAAACAGATTCCCGATCTAAATTGATTCAGCTTCGAGAATTTAGAAGTTCTTAAAGCTCGATTTTTACTGGGTTAATTCCATCGGATTTAAGAGTTTTAAGAAGGATTTTTCCCGAACAAGACTCACGCACAAATATGATTTTCTGTCAACTTAATTTAGATGCGTTTACCCGGGAGTTGTAATTAAAGCTTCTCCAACGTAAGCTTTATCTCCCTTAAATATGAGTTGAGGGTCAAACCGTGAGCGTTCTTCTCGGAATAAAGTTATATCGCTTTTAGGTCCAGGTTTCCCTGCCACAACATCAACGATATCTCTACCATCTGGCATGACAATTATTTGACTTTTAAATGTATGATTACTCTTCTTGCCTGAAAAGTATTTTTCTTGTTCATCCTGAGTTCCAGGTCTCTCTCTGACTTGTTCGTAGGTATCTACTATTAATTCATATTCTGTGAGTATTTCCTTGACTATTTCATAGTCAGCAGCGTTTTTTTTTACTTGTTCAAGTAAGCTACATGGTAGCAATTCTCGCAATTGAGGCAACCAATAGTTAAATGTATCATTAGCTGTAGACTCACTTACTCCAAACTGGATGCCCAGAAGTTGAAATGTTGTCATATGTCTCAGATAGACCAATGTTAAAATTATTTGTTCGCGAGCGAGATAGTTTGGGTTTTCTACCGCCTCCACCAGCGATAATTCTAACTTTCTTTGATTCTAGTAAAGCTTGTTTTTCATGATGTAATCGTTCCGCGTTTAGGATTAATTGTTGTAACTGCTCATAATCCAGACCCATTAATCGCTGTGTTTCTTTAGGATGCTCTTCAATATGATTGAGTATGTCGCTCATGTTTCTGTGTCAAAAAAGCTTTATGATGTGATATTACCACGAACTGTTACTATTTTTGGAGATGTCTAATTCGTTTGAGTAACTTTGTCAGTCCTTTTTTCTTGTAATTAAATCCAGAACCTAAGTCTTGAATTGTTTCAAATTGCCAGCCGTTAGCAGCACTAAACGATTCCCAAACAGCAGCTTGACGCTTTAAATCATCTTTTTTGTCATGACTGGAAACTCTGGCATAGTTGATAGTAATTCGCTCATCTGCCTGGTTCAAGTCTCTGGGAACGATTCGCTTGATATCCGCAAGATAAGTAGTAGTTCCGAATTAATTACACAATATTTCTACTGAAACCCTTGCCTAGCAAGGAGTTTTTATGTAATTAATTTTGTGTGGTTACTTAGAATCGTCTCTGTCCAGTGGGGGAGCGTTCAAACCTAATTTTTCCTGCATCAGTCCAGCGTCTTAGTGTTTTTGTCGAGATACCTAATTCCTTAGCCGCCTCTCCAATTGAAAGTGTCACGTCTGATTGAGTCTCCAAGGTTGCTTACCTCTAATAATACAACTCAATAGTTACCCAATCAGGAAAGAATGTTAAGCTATGTCTAAAAAAATCATCCAGCATCCACCCCTTTGTTGAAAGCGATGAGCGAGCGATTATTGGGTCGTGGAAAGGTCAAAATGCAGGTTATTGGTGCTTTGATGCGGAAATTGGTGCATTTGGCTTTTGGGATTTTAAAGTCCCAAAAGCCTTTCGACCCTAATTAAGTACCTACACAAAATTAATTACACATCCGACTTTGTTACTCTTTAGAGGTATCAAGGGTTTCAAGTCAACTCAGTCGGCAATTAATTTTGTTTACCTACTTATTTGACTGCTACCCCTTGACAGGTCAAGACAGTATCTACAAATTTGTCCGCGATTTTACCATGTAGGGGCGGGTTCGCCAAAATTTTTGACACCCATCAACAAATTATATAAACCCGCCCCCACCCCACCAACAAATTGTATAAACCCTCCCCACTACGCCAATAAACGATCTAAACTGACCTCAGAATTGGCAGATATTTTTAACCTATTTTCGCACAGCTTCCAGCAAGCGAGAATAGTAAAAGCTAGTGCTAGTCATCGCTGTTCTGTTAATCACAAAACCGTTGTTTTCTAGGATTTTGATAATATCAGCTTCGCGGTGCTGGTAAGCGCGGGTAGTTTTGCTCGGGCCGGGGAAAAGTTCGCCAAATTTTTTGAGGGCGGTGAGTGCTAAAGTTTTGGGGGCAAAACTGATAATTAGTCGCGATTGGGCGATCGAACTTAGGTGAGCAATCATTTCCGCAGCCTTATCTTGAGGATAGTGGATCAGCACGTCCAAACAAATAACAGTGTGAAATTTGCCGGTTAAAGCTTCCAAATCTTGGGCGGCGAAGGAGATGTTGTAGAGCTTGCCGGGAACTGCTGTCGATCGAGCGTAGGCTTCTGCTACCATCTTTTCAGAGATATCGCTAGCGCAAACAATCGCCCCAGCCTCAGCCAGAGGAATGCTCAGAGAGCCCACACCGCAGCCGGCATCGCAGACACAAAGCCCGGGTAAATTGCCGTCAGCTTGCAGCCATTCGATGACTGTATCCACCGTTTTCTGGTGCCCGGTGCGGATGTCTAGCTGAACTTTATTGACTTTGCCGTCGCCGTAAATTCGCTGCCACCGATCGAATCCCGTCGAGTTAAAATACTGTCTAACTATAGTCTTGTCGTCTACCAAATTCATCGATCTGCCTGCTGCTGAGTGATTGCCAACGGTTAAATATTATAAAGCCGCAGCGACAGTTATTGTTGACCGAAAGTAATTTAGTCCGGGGCCCCCGGATTCATCCGTGGAGGGAGAAAAAAGCTCGCTCCTCATTATCACAAGCCCCCGGATTCATCCGTGGGGTCGCTTTCTTCAATTCTTCAATTCTTCAATTCTTCAAATCTAAAATAGAAAATCTAAAATCTAAAATCTAAAATCTAAAATCGATTGACACTCCCCACCCAATTAAATTGAGTTACATTTACTTATACGGGCGATCGCAACTCGAACAATCCCGAATTTAGAAACTAATTCCATAAAAACCGAGTTCAGCCGATCGCACATTCTAGCGATAATTTTAATCAGCCCTAAATTAAAAAAATATGGTGCTACAAGACCATTTCCGCCCGCCGCTGTCGGTTCGCCGTCACTGGCACGCCTTTCACAACGCCTGGGCGACTTACATTGCATCGGATTTGAATGCCAAATTACCCGCAAATTACTTTGCCGAACCCAACGTGCAGTTTGGGATTGAAATTGATGTAGCAGCTTTTGAGGAACCTCTACCGGAGTTTGATTGTCCAGAGACGGTAATTCGTTTGCCAATAGATTTCCCAAACAATTGGATGTCACCCCCAGCCCAAAGCGTGCCTTTTCTAACTGCGGCGGAAACGGTGCAAGTCAGTATTTTTAACACTGAAGCCGGCCCGGTATTAGCCGGTGCAATTGAATTAGTAAGTCCTGCCAACAAAGATCGTTCTACTCATCGCGGTGCTTTTGTTTCTAAGTGCGAGACGTATTTGCGCCAGGGAATTGGGTTGGTAATAGTTGATGTTTTGACACTCCCCGTGCTAAAGCAGCGGGGATTCTCCGGAAATTAATCCGGATATCCTTTTTTCTGGATAACCGC
>NZ_JAUBOX010000164.1:0-5198 GCF_036700445.1 Microcoleus sp. T3_B1 | reverse complement strand
CGCTTTGAGAAACACAAAGATATTCTGTTTACCGAAGGTGGAGCCCTTCACGCACCTGACCCGATAGAAACGGTCATCTACCTACCAGAATTAATGAAGAAAAACATGGACGAAGATACATGGTCAGACGAGTTTAAGCCTACCAATCCCCTAAACATTATGGGGTGCGTTATGTCCAGTCTCCTCTCTTCTCGTTTTGACAATATCCAGCCCACTGTAGGATTGCCAAATCTGGAAACTTGCGTGCAGCACTATCAAGGTTTAGAACGGTTGGGTTTTCAGGCCGCCGACTTACATTGTGAAGGCTATGTGTTGGAAGTTGAGCCAAAATAACCGCCAAATAGCAGAAATTAGCCATCATGCGTAGTCTTAAGAATCTCCGTCCCTTTAAAGGTGGAATGGGTGTTTTTCTTCTGGTCTGGTTCGGACAACTAATATCTTTAATTGGGTCGGGTTTGACTAACTTCGCGTTGGGAGTCTGGGTGTACCAGCACACGGCACATCTACCTTGCAGTTGGCCTCAGTTCCATATTCAAAGCCTTTCAGTTACCCGCCTACACTGCTTCGACCTCTTTATTAGTACCGAAAGAACAATTACCTCGCGCTAGCGGTATGGTTCAGTAATCAATATGATTTGTTGGTCGTGTATTCCCGCTGCCTATGTTGTGGCTAGCCCTCTACTAGCTGAACGAATCTTTGAATCTCTAATGGCGAGGAATAGTTTATTAGCTGGAAGTATCGGTCAAATCATTGGCGTGGGCCGGGTCGAGGTATTGGCTTGCTATTTATTAGGATGGAAATTCTAGCTATAGGGGTGACAGTTGCAGTTTACCGATATCCGCGCGTGCAGTTTGTGGAATATGAACGACCCGATGCAATTTAGCGCGGCTTGAAAATTTTAATTGATAACAGTAGAAACCCTATTTTTTGGGAGATATCCTATGCCAACACTTCCCTTAATCATGTCTGACGAAACCCTCCGAGATGGTGAACAACAAGCTGGGCTTTTCTTTCCTTATGAAACAAAAAAAACTTTAGCCAAACTCATCAGCCAAGCTGGAATCCACCAAATAGCAATAATGCCAGCCGTTCACGAAACCGAAGAACATTTACTAAAAACCTTGGTAGCAGAAGGCTTAGGCAGCACCATGACGGCTTCCACAATGCTTGGTAAACAATTTATCGATCGAGCTAAAGCTTGCGGAATAGAACGAATTATCCTCTTCTATGCCGTTTCAGATCGCCTTTTACTTTTAAGAGATGCAGAAGTCCGCAATTTAACAGCGCACCCAGAGAAAATAAAGGATGACAATCTCCCTAATGCACTTGTCTGCCGCGTCCGCCAGAACATGATTAATAAAGTTTTGGAAAATCTGCGCTATGCTACGAGTGCAGAAGTCGGTTTAAAAGTAGAGTTTGCTGCCGAAGATGCCAGCCGGGCTGATTTTAACTTTTTAGTTCAGTGCATTCGCGAATTTCAACCCTACATCGAACACTTTGTCCTCTGCGACACAATGGGCATCCTTACTCCAGAGAAAACTTATGTATGGGTTCGCGACATTCTAGAATTGGTCAACAATGCAGCTTTAGGAGTGCATTTTCACAATGACTTAGGCATGGCTCTCGAAAATACCCTCCAAGCTGTCATCGCGGGAGCTTCTATGATTTCAGGCACATTCCGAGGCATTGGCGAACGGGCGGGTAATATCCCACTAGAGCAAGTCTTAAATGGACTTAGATTGCGCTTTGGGATAGAAGTAGAGGGCATTAATTATGAAGCCCTCTCCCAAGTCACAGACTACCTCGATTCACTAGGAGTTCGTCCTGCTTCCCCTTACTCCCAAGCTGCCCTTCGTCACGAAAGCGGCATTCACGTTAACGGCTTCTTACGCGACCCAGATAGCTACCATATTTTTCCTCACGCCGCGCCAGAAATTTGGTTTGGCAAATGCAGCGGTTCTAGCAATTTTCAGTACCTGTTTGAGAAGCAACTCAACAAACCGCTTACTCCTGAAGATTACAACCGAATGCGAGACAAAATCAAATCCCTTTCCATTCAAGAGCAGCGGTGCTTTTCCCCAGAAGAAGTTGTCGAGTTATTTGAGCGAGGATTTTTCAATGACTGAGCCGTATCGCGTGGTAGCTCTCCCTGGCGAAGGCATCGGGCCAGAAGTGGTAGACGCTTCCTTAAAAGTTTTCCTGCATTTAGCAAAACTAGAAGGGTTTTCTCTAGTTATAGACTATGGCTTAATTGGACAACCTGCCTTCAATGAATTTGGAAAATTCTTCCCCGACCAAACCGCCCAACTATGCGAAGGTGCTGATGGAATTTTATTCGGAGCCGTCACGAGAGGCGGGATTCTCGAACTTCGTCAACACTTCGACTTTTTTATCAATTTTCGTCCCGTGCGTCCCTTTGAAACTTTATTGGATAAATCCAGCCTTCAGCCGCACAAGATTCAAGGAGCCGATATATTATTTGTTCGAGAGTTAGTAAGCGGAATTTATTTTGGACCATCAGGACGAACAGAAGACGACAATGGCTATTATGGCTTTCATACAATGAAATACTACGACTGGCAAATCTGCCGCATCGCTAAAGTAGCTCTAGGCAAAGCAAAAGAGCGCCGAGGTTTGCTTACCGTCGCCCATAAAGAAAATGCTCTGCCACAAATCCCTTGGAGCCGTTTAGTGCAGGAGGAAGCCGAACATTTCCCTGATGTTAGAGTAGAACCCATGCTAGTGGATAACTTAGCCATGCAACTCGTGCGGGAGCCTAAGCGATTTGATGTGATTCTAGCAGGAAATTTATTTGGGGATATCCTCAGCGATATCGGAGGAGCGTTAGTAGGTTCCATCGGGTTATTACCCTCTGCCAGTCTGAACGAACGCGGGTTCGGTCTTTATGAAGCCATACACGGCACAGCACCAGATATTGCCGGGAAGGGTATTGCCAATCCTCTAGGAACGATGGGGGCAGTTGTTTTAATGCTTCAGCAGTGGGGGGAAACCCATGCTGCTATCAACCTAATTCAAGCCATCGAAAAAGTTTTAGCCTTGGGCTACCGCACGGCAGACTTAGCCCCCCAAGGTCAAGAAATCTTAGTCAACGCGGAAACTTTAACCGAGTTGATAGTCCAACAACTCGGTAGTTAACTTTGATAAACAAGCAGTAGGGAGAACTTATGACAATCGAACCGAAAGTGTTGATTTTTGGAGATGATATCAATACAGACGATATTATTCCGGCAAAACGGTGTACTACTGCCGACCCAGAGTATTTAAAGCAGTATGCTTTTGAACATCTGATTGGTGAAGGAAACCTTGTAGGCTATGAAGAAATCGAAGCCGGACGCAATTTCGGCTGCGGTTCTAGCCGAGAAAATGCGCCTATTGCCATAAAAGCTGCTGGCATAAAAAAAATACGCGCTCTGTCTTTTGCCGAAATATTTTACCGAAATAGCATCAATATTGGTCTGACCTTAGAAATTTACTCCCAGCCTAATAATAATCCAGTCGTCGAAGCTATTGTGAGGGCAGGCGGCTTAATTCCCTTTAACCAAAAGCGGCAGAAAGGTGAAATTTCTGTTCCCCAGAGTTCAACTTATGCTAGGGCGATGACTCTGACAGAAAAACTTTTGGCACGGGCGTCTGGCAATGCTTACGTTCAGCCGGGAGAGATGGTTTTTGCTAAAGTCGATTTAGCCATGTCTCACGATGCCGTAGCCGCACCTGTTGCTGATGTCTTTTACCAGAATTTTGGAGAAGAAGCAAAACTTTGGGATGCCAGTCGCGTTGTTTTAGTAGCGGATCACTTTATTCAAGTCAACGACGTGCGAGTAGACCCTAAAGCCACTTCATTATACTCAGAAATGGTGCAGTTTGCCCGCTTGCAAGGCTGCCATTTGTTCGATATGGTTTCCCCAGGAGAAGCTGCTGGCATTTGTCACGTTCTGCTGCCAGAAAAGGGCTTCATTCATCCAGGTACAATTGTAGCGGGGACAGACTCTCACACTTGCACTTACGGAGCCTTTGGATGTTTTTCCACTGGAGTGGGAACAACGGATATGGCGAATATTTTTGCGATGGGGGATATGTGGGTGCGGGTTCCCCCTACCCTACTTTTTAGACTAGAAGGAACTTTGCCCAAATATATTGCTGCCAAAGACATCATCCTATTTATTCTCAGCAAAATTGGCTGTGACGGCGCTGCGGGGAAAGTCATGGAATTCCGAGGGAGTATTATCGATCAGATGCCAATGGAAGAACGCATGACACTCTCGAACATGGCGATTGAGTGCGGTGCAATGTGCGGGGTAATTGCTCCTGATGAAACAACTCGCCAATATCTCCAAAACTGCGGTCAAGATTTATTTGAGGACGTTGGTAGCGACTTCGAGGCATCTTATGAACAAATCTATCAGTTTGATTTGAGCGATTTAGAACCGCAGGTCGCTCGTCCCCCCAAACCAGACCAAGTAATTGGTATTAGCAAGTTAGGAGAAATTCCTATTACCAAAGCTTTTATTGGTTCTTGCACCGGGGGAAAACTTTTCGATCTCGCTCAAGCTGCCGAGGTGCTTGAAGGTCGCCGTATAGCTCCGGGTGTCAGCCTTTTTATCGTGCCCGCTTCTTTTGAGGTGCGCCAAAAGGCTGAGAATTTAGGGTATATGCAAATATTTGAAGCGGCGGGAGCCACCATTCTCAAATCAGGCTGTGGCGCTTGTATTAATGCCGGACTTGGGATACTTACTCAAGAAGAGACAGGGGTTTATGCGACCAACCGCAATTTCAAAGGGCGAAGCGGCGATCCAACGGCGAAAAACTATTTAGCTTCTCCCCGCGTAGTAGCTATTTCGGCAGTTGAGGGAAAAATTAGCGATCGCTTAAGCAATATAAGCGTTGGATAGCGCTCTTAGCGCTTGGGAAAATCAGTCTCGTCTGGTTCGGACAACTGGTATCCCTAATCGGGTCGGGTCTGACGAGCTTTGCATTTGGAGTCTGGGTGTACCAGCGTACAAGTTCAGTTAGCCAATTCTCTCTAGAACTTCCATTTTCTAGAACGAGAACCAGACCGCTGACGGGGCGACAGGTCGCCTGAAAGTCATACAGTCCGGCAATTCTAGACAAATAGCATGAAAAAAGATAGGGTAAGAAAGCTTCTTACCCAAAAAACAATTAAATGATACCAGAATTAT
>NZ_JAUBOX010000028.1:53841-93018 GCF_036700445.1 Microcoleus sp. T3_B1 | reverse complement strand
CCCACACCTCCTACTCCCACACCTCCAACCCCAACACCTCCTACTCCAACACCTCCTACTCCAACACCTCCTACTCCAACACCTCCTATACCAACACCAACCCCAACACCAACCCCAACACCAACCCCAACACCTCCAATACCAACACCGACACCTGCTGGAATTAGTGTTAATGCTGCAAGTGGATTAACCACGACAGAAGCAGGCCAAACAGCCACATTTAATGTCAAACTCAACAGCCAACCTACTGCTGATGTCAAAATAGATTTAGGAAGTTCAAATACAACAGAAGGAACAGTTTCACCTGTCTCGCTGACTTTCAATTCTGGTAACTGGAATGCAGCGCAAACGGTAACATTAACAGGTGTTGATGATAATGTTGTTGACGGCGAGCAAGCTTACACGATTGTTACTGCCCCTGCTGTTAGTGCGGACAACAATTATAACGGCTTAAATGCAGCCGATGTCGCTGTCACCAATAGCGATAATGATACCCTAGCCAACAAACGCAATTCTTTATTCATTCCCCTGTCACCCGGGCAAGTTGTCGCAGAAGCTGACCTTGACGACCCCACTGTTAAGCGACAGCGCTTATCTAACGTCAAATTTGACTTAATAGACGACCCACAACAGAGTTTAGACGAAGGGCCGCTCAACCTTAACTTATTCAACGATACGTCTTTTGACGTAATCATTGACAAAGTACAAACCTCATCCAATGGACAAAGTTGGGTGCGGATTGGCAGAATTCAAGGTGCTTTAGATGACAGTGAAGTCATCTTGACCAACAGTAAAAAGGATGGCGTGGCGATCGGCAATATCAGGTATAAAGACAAATTTTACCAAATTCGTTATGCAGGTAACGGTCTGCACAGCATTCGAGAAATCGACCAAGCAGCCTTTCCCGATCCTGCCGAATTTAACCAAGAAAGCGATGCAGTTCCCGTCCCCAGCGACAGTTTGGCTGACCTTCCAGACATCAGCTACGATTTGACTGGCGACGACCCTGCGGTAATAGATGTCATGGTCGTTTATACCGCGTCAGCCAAAGACGCCGAGGGGGGTACTGATGCCATGAATACCTTGATTGACCTGGCCGAATCTGAAACAAATTTAGGTTACGAAAACAGTGGCGTCAACCAGCGGATACGAATAGTACACAGACAGGAGATATCCTACACCGAAAGTGGCAATGCCAGCACAGATTTAGGCAGACTCCGCAATACTTCCGATGGTTTTTTAGACAATGTTCACCAACTGCGGGACACCTATTCGGCTGACATGGTGAGCTTATTTGTTAATAGCTTAGATTACTGCGGTCTGGGTTACGTAATGACAAGTCCTAGCTATGGGTTTGCAAATTCAGGCTTTACTGTAGTCAAGAGGAGTTGTGCAGCAGGAAATTACAGCTTTGCCCACGAACTAGGACACAACCTAGGTGCTGACCACAATTCAGAAAACGCTTTTAGTGCTGTTTCTTATCCCTATTCTTACGGCTATCGGGATACCGCCAGCCCAAACACTTTCCGCACCGTAATGTCTTACCAAAGCGATCCTCCCACTACGCGGATTAATCGCTGGTCTAATCCCGATCGCACATATCTCGGCGAACCCACAGGAACGAGTTCCACAAATAATGCTCGCACGCTGAACAATACTGCAATTTACGGTGCTAATTGGCGGCACTCAAATGATAATCTTGAGAAGGCAAAAACTGTCAGCGGTAGTTCTTTTTCCACAACTGGCTTAAATGTCAATGGCACTAAACAGACAGGAGAATTAAATCACGCAGGTAACAGCGGTGGTAAATCTATTTGGTGGTCTTGGACAGCCCCAAGTTCTGGCCCGGTAACAGTTTCTACGGCGGGCAGTTCCTTCGATACTTTGCTAGGGGTTTACACTGGCAGTTCAGTTTCTAGTTTGGCGACTGTTGCTAGCAATAATAACGACCCTGCTGGAGGTCAAACCAGTCGAGTCAATTTTACTGCTACTGCCGGTACGACTTACAAAATAGCAGTAGATGGCTTCGGCGGATCGTCAGGTTATATTAATCTGAATCTGAGTCCTGGCGTCAACCGTCCGCCAGTCTTGACCATTCCGTTCCGTGAACAAGGTTTGAGCTTGCAACCGGGTTCGAGTCCTGGCAACTTGCAGTTTACTTTTCAAAACAACACTTTCACTGACCCCGATCCCGGCGATACGCTGACTTACACTGCTGATTGGTATGAAAATGTGAGCAATTTCGAGTGGCGAAATGTCAGCGGGGGGCGATCGCCAATCCCGACAAGTTGGAACCGCATTAGTCCCTTACCAACAGGAATGAGTTTCGACGCCAGCAGCCGCACTTTCAGGGTTGACAATAACTTGCCGCGCGGTCAAAACTACTGGATTCGGGTAACAGCCAGGGATGCTGCTGGTGCATCGGATATAGCATTTTTCGATGTTTACAATCAAGGTCGGGGTTCTGTAATCGACGGTTACATTGCTGGCGCTACTGTGTTCTTTGATGGTAACAAGAATGGGGTAAAGGATGCGAACGAATCCTCTACAATAACGGGCCCTAAAGGTGAATACGAACTCGATATTCCCTTGGAAACCTTTGACAAAAATCAGAATGGGGAAGTTGATCCAGAGGAAGGCAATATAGTTGCTTTTGGAGGCACTGACACCGCTACTGGTTTGCCACTAGAAACACCCGTCACAGCACCTGCGGATGCTACTGTTGTCACGCTGTTAACGAGTTTGGTAGTGGATTTAATTGATAAGGGAGTTGCACCGGAAACAGCGCAATCTCTTGTCAAATCTTCTCTGGCGATTCCCCCTGATGTTGACATCACCGATTTCGACCCGATCGACGCTACCAACAACAATCAACCGGGCGGAGTCCAAGTCTTATCCGAAATGGTCAAAGTCCAAAACTTCATCACTCAAACCAGCGGTTTGATTGACGGTGCTTCCAGTGCAGCTAGTCAGGATATTGTCAAAGCTGTTGTCAGTTCAATTACCGTTCAAATTCAATCCGGTACAGTTTTAAACCTCAGTAATGCAGCAGCCTTAGAACCAATCATTCAGCAAGCAGCAGCTAAAATCCAGCAAATAGACCCCAGTTTTAACAGCCAAACTGTTACCCAAATTACCTCCCAAGCTGCGACTGTAATGGCAACAGCCAATCAGCGCATTGATAGCGCTGTCTCCAACCCAACAGGAACCTCAATTCCTGAATCACTTGCCCGCGTCCAACAAGTAGCTTTAGGCCCAACTACTCAAGACTTCAAATCAGTTGGTAGCGGAAATAAACCTATTTCCCAGGTAGTTGCTGACAATACAGGTACTGCTTTAGATAGGAGAATTGAAGCTGTAGTATTGCCGGCTGTGATTGCAACTCCTGTTGTCAGCGGCGATGTAGATTTGGGCAGCAATTCCCCGAATGCAATTCTTGGTACCAATGGCGACGATATCCTGACTGGCGACAGCGCGAATAATTTGCTGATGGGCATGAGGGGCAATGATTCCCTCAATGGAGTTCTGGGGAATGACTCGGTTTTCGGTGGCAAAGGTAGCGATACTTTGCTCGGAAGTAGCGGTGATGATACCTTATTTGGCAACCGTGGTGCTGACATTTTGAATGGCGATGATGGTAATGATATGCTTTACGGAGGTAAGGGAGATGATTTACTGACGGGCGGTTTGGGACTTGATACTTTGACGGGAGGCATGGGAGTAGATAAGTTTTTACTCTCTACGAATTCCGGTACTGATACGATTACTGACTTTGAAGTCGGTAAAGATTTGTTAGTATTGGGTAACGGACTGATTTTCTCGCAATTGGCGATTGTCCAAGATAGCGGTTCAACTTTAATCCGGTTGGCTGCAACCGGAGAAATTTTAGCTTCTATTAATGGGGTATCGTCCACTCTAATTAATGTCGCAAATTTCGGCTAACTTTAATAGCAAGTAGTCGCACATAAATCGTATTTATGTGCGGCTCTCAGAGAGTGGGGCTAATAGTTTAGATGCAGAAAGTAGATATACTTACCAGAAATCGTTATAAATTCCACTCAATCTCCGGGACAAGGCTAGACTTGGGCGCATACATATTCAGTAAAACTATATCTATATTGCCACTGCGTGCACCAATAAAGATGGCTATAGTTATACTTACTTATTTTGGCAATTAAGTGGGATTGAATACCGGCTCAATTGCCGCTCAATACCCTCTTGCTGCTAAATGCGAAGCGCGTTATGGCGAAGGATTCTCGGAGGAATTATGATGAACCTAAATTTAGATACTATTTTCTCATCGCTGATGAACCCGGCCCTGAATGAGTTTCAGGCTTGGGCTTTGCAAAACCCGGAAGAAAGTCTCAGCAAAACGATGCTACCGCCGATCGCCCTGATTGAGGGTTTGATTGCCAACGAACCCACCTATTTGCCGATAAAACGGCTGGCTTTCGGAGCCAACTTTTGCTGCGCGGGCCAAGTCGTGATGGGAGAGTTTGCAACGCTGGAAAAAGCACTCACATCGCCCCAGGCGCGCGGATGGCGGCTTGGTACTTCTGTACTCGATCCCGATCGCGCGCCCAACCAAGATGTCGGCGGCAGAAACCTTTTCCTGCTGTCTTTGTCCGATCGCGCCACTGACGATACCAGCAACCACGCAGCATTCCGAAGCTGTATGCAGAAATATCTATTCAACAGTGCGACAACGGATCGCCAAGGGGACGAAATCGCCCGACGGTTGCTGCTGAGGCTAGCTGCAGATTATGCCGAGATGTCGCACGGTGCGGGGGGAGCGTTTTTTACCGATGTCAAGCGGGGTTGGATGGGATTTTTAGTCCGATATCTGCACTACGTCATCTTTGGGATTAATCCAGACGATTCAGAGTCGATCGAACTTCTCACCGAATTACATTACACTCGCCAAAGCCCGCTGCACTACTTCGCAGTCATCGGCAACCTGCTGCAAAGCCTGAACCTGTTTGGACACGGGGATTTGTCTACTCTAATCGAGCGTGCAGCGACTATCTATGAAAATTCCCCAGCCTTAGCCGACTTCGAGGAGAGCTCGGAAAACAACGGCATGACTAAGCGGGAATTGGCAAAGCTGATGACATCGATTATGGGGATAGCGGGAATGCAAGGCCCCCTGCACCTAGGCTACACGGCAATGGGATACCACCCTCTACCCGCCTATAAAGGACAGCAGACGGCCGAAATTAACCCGACTGATTTTTGGGATCAGCTCGATTTGGACGATCGCCAGTCGATCGAGCTTTTCCTCCTGGAATGCGCCCGCCTCTGGGCTCCCGTCAGCGCCACGCACCGAGTCGCGACAGAGCCTTTCACCGCAACGGTAGCGGGCAAAGAGCGCACCTTCCCCGCAGGAACCAAGGTACTGATACCGCTCAGCCTGGGGCTGCTAGACGGGAGTTTCTGGGGCTCTACGGTATACGAATTCAACGCTAAGCGGGAGAATCTGTGCCCTTTTCATATGGGATTTCATTCCGTGGGCGATCGGAGTGCGGGACGGATTTGCCCAGGTAAAGACATCGCACTCAAGATGCTCGTGGATGTCGTCAGTACGGTAGGCAAAGTGCGGCGAACCTCTGAGCCGAATTTGCAGGGGTAATTAATCCAAAAGCTCGCATCAGATAGCGGTTGAAACTGAGATATAGCCTTTCGAGCTCTCATATGAGGTACTCATGGGCATCGGGCATCGGGCATCGGGCATCGGGCATCGGGCATCGGGCATCGGGCATCGGGCATACCTCACCACGCTTGAGAACCGCTATATTACACAATTCTCAAGAACAGGCAAGATGCCTGTTCCACAAAGAATTAATTGCTTGTGGGGTGGGCATCCTGCCCGCACATAAAAGCCTTATTGAGAATGGTGCAAGATGTGAGTTGAAACCGCACGCCACACAAACGAAGTCCGATCGATCGACTCAGAAATCAAGGGGGTATCTAATATAGCAATCCTAAATGATTATACTCGTTACCAGGAAGAGCCTGGTAACGCATATCCGGAGGCTCTGCCTCCATAGTCTGGGCCGAGGCAGAGCCTCGCTTACATCGGTTCCCAGGCAGAGCTTGGGAACCAGTTAAACCAGTTAACCAGTTATTGAAACTGATGCGAGGATTGCTATAGGAAACCAAAACACAACTATTTTGAGGATAAATAATATCATGTTAATCGAACAAAAGCAACTAAAAGACATCGCGAATTGGATGAAAGTAGAACATCCAGCGGAGTTACCTGAAGTCCTGCAAGGTATCTTTTTTATGGACGGGAATGTTTTACCAGACCATTGTCTGACGATGCACAGTTCGGACTGGAATGCTGACGAAAAAACGTTATTGCTGCGCGTTTTTGACCAGGAATTTCAAAGGTGGTACCCGCCACGTGATTTATCCGTGGAATCAATCCAAAATCGAAAATCAAAAATCCTCAAGCCCCCGCATTTATCCGTGGGGTCGCCTCTAAAATCTCAAATCTAAAATCTCAAATCGATTGACGCTACCCATACCTGCCGCTGCACCTCGGCCTCATCAGCTACACCCCTAACTTTTTCGTTGTTAACTGCCCCAGATTTACGTCAAATGTAACGAAATATTACAAGATGACGCTAAAGCAGCATAGAGGCTTGACAGCAAAGAATTAAGCGGCTAATCTGATATACATACCCGGGTAAGTCAATTCACTGTCATATGCAAGAAAAGCAAAAAGTTACATTGTATCTTCCACCAGAACTGCATCGCCAGCTCAAAATCCGAGCCGCAGTCGAAACTGAACCGATGTCATCAATTGCAGAAAGGGCAATTGTCTTCTACCTAGGAAATCCCGAACTGGTTGACGAAGTAGAAGCCTCCTACGGACAAACCCATCGGGTATACAACTGTCCAGAATGCACGGGTTCAGTAGTAATGCGAGATGGAGAACTGGCATCCGTAACAAGTCAGCCGAGCGTATTGGCTGAACAGGATCTTCCAGTAAAGCAGGTGTCGGGCGTCAGTGCCAGCACGGCCAAACCGGGAGAGGAAGAATTGGTTCCCTGCTAAGAATGCCTTGCTTCCCCAAAAAGCTAAAACTGAACATTTCAGTAACAGGGCTAATGGCAGCATTGAGATTCAGCAAAGATAGCACCGTCTCTAGTGGGTCGAGGAATATGCAAGAAGAGATCAGTATTCTAATCCAAGCTCAATATCCTCTGATCTACCTCGTGACATCCGAGGAAGAGCGGTGTGAGCAAGCAATTTCGACAATAGCTCAAGCGAAACCACAGCGACGAGTATTTATCTGGACTGTAACTCACGGCATTGTGGAGTATGGTCAACCCCGCACCACCACCCAACACAACACCGTCTCGCCAGAGGCAGCAATTGAATGGGTGATCAGGCAGCGAGAACCCAACAGTAACGCTAGCATCTACATTTTCAAAGATTTGCATCCTTTTATAGATTCTCCTCCGGTAACGAGGTGGTTGCGCGATGCGATCGCCCACTTCAAAGGAACGCAAAAGACAATTATACTGATGTCTCCTTTGCAGCAAATTCCGATCGAGCTAGAAAAGGAAGTAGTGGTATTAGACTTCGCGTTGCCAGACATGAAGGAACTAAACCAAGTATTGTCTGGTCAGTTGGAGCAAACGAAATCGCGACGCATTACCACAGAAGGGCGAGAAAAACTTTTAAAAGCAGCCTTGGGATTGACCAAGGACGAAGCTGAAAAAGTTTATCGCAAAGCCCAAGTTTCGACTGGGCGCCTCACAGAAGAAGAAGTAGACATAGTTCTTTCGGAGAAAAAGCAATTAATTCGGCGCAACGGCATTCTAGAGTTCATTGAAGAAGACGAAACCCTGGATGCAGTCGGCGGTTTAGAAGAGCTGAAGCGGTGGCTGAGACAGCGTTCCAACGCCTTTACAGAAAGGGCGAGAGAATACGGCCTGCCCCAACCAAAAGGGATGTTAATTCTCGGCGTACCCGGATGCGGAAAATCGCTGATTGCTAAGACCACCTCCCGCCTCTGGGGACTGCCCCTGCTGAGGCTAGATATGGGTAGAGTCTACGACGGCTCGATGGTGGGTCGATCGGAAGCAAACCTCCGCAATGCCCTCAAAACCGCAGAATCGATCTCTCCAGCCCTCCTCTTCATCGACGAACTAGACAAAGCCTTTGCAGGAGGCACTGGTTCGGCCGACTCAGACGGAGGCACCTCCAGCCGGATTTTCGGTTCGTTCCTCACTTGGATGCAAGAAAAGACTTCCCCAGTCTTCGTAATGGCAACAGCCAACCGAATCGAGCGGTTGCCGGGAGAATTCTTGAGGAAAGGCCGATTCGACGAACTCTTCTTTGTTGATCTGCCTACCAAAGAAGAACGCCAAGATATATTTAAGATTCACCTGTCAAAGCGCCGTCGGGAAATTACTCGCTTCGATTTAGAGCAACTTTCCAATGTTTCCGAGGGCTTTTCAGGTGCAGAGATTGAGCAAGCGCTAGTAGCCGCAATGTACGAAGCCTTCGCTCAAGATCGAGAGTTTACGCAGCTAGACATCATCGCGGCCATTAAATCCACAATGCCACTGTCTAAAACAATGACCGAACAGGTCACCGCCCTGCGAGATTGGGCTAGACAGCGTGCACGGCCCGCTGCGTCTTCCGTCGCTGAATACCAGCGAATGGAATTCTAAAAGCTTTCTCCTGGTCCAAACAGGAGCAAAGGCTAGCAACAGCTAGCAGTTCGATTCAAGAGCCGCCCAGCGGCACCGTTAAATCCAGACCGTTGTTGTTTCTCTCTCAGTTGTATTAGGAGGAAATCCAATGTCTCACTTTAGCACACTGCGTACCAAAATCACCGATGCCGAAATCCTGAAAGCTTCCCTGCGCGACTTGGGCATTTCAGTCAAGTCAGAAGCTGATGTTCGTGGCTATAACGGTCAGCGCGTTCGCTCCGACATCGTGGCGATTCTGGAAGGCGAATATGACCTCGGTTGGTCTCGCAATAGCGATGGTTCCTTTGACCTGATTGCCGACCTCTGGGGTGTCGCCAAAAAGCACAATCAAACTGAGTTAATCAACTCCATCAACCAGAAGTACGCAGTTAACAAGACCTTGGCAGCAGTCAAGCAGCGCGGTTTGCAAAATGCCAACGTTAAGCTGGTAGTGCAAAACTAATTGATCTGCATGTTTCCAAGCTCGCGGGTTAACCAAACAAACGGGTTAACCCGTTTTTAGCTAGCTAGGATGTAGAGCGGGGTCTTTGGGTCGCCACATACATTTTTAGCACCCCCAAGCAGCAGCTTTCAACCTGAAAGCTGCTGCTTTATGCTTTAATGGTCGGCTACCTAATGCTTGGGGGAATCGTCGATCGTTTGTTGATAAATTTCAAGCATTCGATCGACTTTGTGTTCCCAATCAAAATGCTGCCGGACTCGTTCCCGTCCCGCACAACCCATACTCTGCCGCAATTCTGGTGACTGGGCGAGCTTGAGCATCGCATCTGTCAGTCCCTTGACAAAGCCTTCTCTGGAAGCGGGTTCTACTAAAATACCGCAAGTGGAATTCAGATAATCTGCAGGGCCGCCCCAGTTCGTTGCTAAGTAGTTAAGCAAAATTAATTACATAGGGCTTGCTGAATAAGCCTAAAACCCTTACCTGAAAAGACTTTGACTCGCGAGCGGCGCGGATAAAGTGTAAGACTATGAGCTAAAATTAGTCAAAAGCCATGCACAGTATCACTTTCGTTGATGTACCGAAAACTTGACCCAACCCCAAAAGCACCGTCCAACTTTGACCTTAACGGACAGGGACAATTATCAGAGAATAATCGTTGGGTAATCATGGCAAAAATAATTCCGTGGTCAGAATTTGAAGTAGAATATGCCAAAAATTTCACCTGTTCAACGGGAGCGCCCGCCAAATCGTTTCGTATGGCCTTGGGGGCATTAATAATCAAAGAAAGATTAGGAACTAGCGACGCCGAAACAGTAGAACAAATAAGAGAAAACCCATACCTACAATACTTCCTAGGTCTGAGTGGTTATAGTAATGAAGCACCATTTGACTCATCCATGTTCGTTTATTTTCGGCAAAGAATAGGTGTCAACCTCGTCAATAAAATCAATGAAAAAATGGTCAAAAACCAGACCCAAGTGCAAGGAGAGGAAGTAGAAAAAAGTCATCAGACCTAAGTGAGCCTAAGAATCAAGGAAAATTAATATTAGACGCAACCTGCGCGCCATCCGACATTAAATATCCGACGGATTTAGGACTATTAAATCAAGCAAGAGAACATACAGAAAAAATCATAGATGCTCTACACAATCAAATTCAGTCACCCGTAAAAAAAAAGCCGATCGCATATCGAAACCGAGCCAGGAAAGAATACCTAACTCTAGCAAAAAAACGCAAACCACAACGAAAAGAAAGAATAAAAGCCATTAAAAAACAACTGCAATACATCCAAAGAAATTTGACGAATATAGAGCGAATGGGTGAGCTACAGTTGCTGAGTAAATCTCATTATAAAATGCTGTTAGTAGTTGCAGAAGTCTACCGTCAACAGTTGTCAATGTATGAAAAGAAAGAACATAGTATTCCCGACAGTTGGATAAGTTTAAAGCAACCACATATCCGCCCCATTGTCAGAGGGAAAGCCGGGAAATCCGTTGAATTCGGGGCAAAACTGTCAGCCAGTTGTCGAAATGGGTACGTATTTTTAGACCGAATTAGTTGGGATAATTTCAACGAATCAGGAGACTTAAAAATACGGTAGTAATAAATATGTAGTGATTAGATATTTATTGGCTCAAAACATAGTTGTAATGATGGATAAAATACCCAATAGCACCAATATGGTTTTCTAACTTTTTAGAAAATGAAAGAGTCTTTCTTACGATCCGAGAAACACGTTGGCGCAAAGTATTATTAAATCTTTCAATGTGATTAGTTTTTCCACTATCTTTACCAACTGGCTGATGGCGTAGCGAAGGAAAAATACAAGCATATGCAGCCCAAAAATCTGTATAGCAAACAGCACATTGTCGATATACAGGAGGTAGAGAATTCCATAATTGTTTTGCTCCTTCTTCGCTACGAGCGCCAATATAAACACCAATAATTTCTCTGGTCTCTGGGAGCATCTCATATTTGTAAAAATACTTCTTCTGGCTCCTTCCTTCTTGTGGCTCCTTCCTTCTTCCTCTTTCCTTCTGCCTCCTGCCTCCTGCCTCCTGCCTCAAAACTCCAATTTCTAGCTTGGCCGCAAAGGTGAGATGCTCCCTGGTCTCTCTATCCATTGCTAACCACACCCATTGCTTATTTTTTTTGCAATCTACAAATGACCAAAGTTCATCACATTCAACATTCAATCTGACTTTTTTTTTAGGTTTAACCTTTACTGTTCGTTCGATTGAGGCATATTTATTATTTACGTAATCCTGTAACCATTTTTGAGAAACACCCGTGCTTCTAGCTATACCAGCCAACGAAATCTTATCCAAAAGAAGTCGATCGATTAAATATGATTGTTTGTGAGGTAATTACTTTGTTGGTCGGATTTTCGACAAATTGGCGACCGCAACTTTGACATTTGTATTTTGGTTTTTTATTATGAATTCTACCATT
This sequence comes from Microcoleus sp. T3_B1, assembly GCF_036700445.1. NCBI lineage: Bacteria > Bacillati > Cyanobacteriota > Cyanophyceae > Oscillatoriales > Microcoleaceae > Microcoleus > Microcoleus sp. T3_B1. The sequence continues at coordinate 81,393 of NZ_JAUBOX010000028.1, read as the reverse complement.
TTTAACTATGTGATTTGAACCACAATCAGGGCAATTTGGTCGTGAGGGTAGCATATTCTATGACTAAACTAATATTGGCAGATACCACGGATTCCAGTAATAGTTACTTATGATAGCCTAACTGTAACTCAATCTACATTCGAGCGCGTAAAGAAATATTAAAATCACAAAATTTGATTGTGTTATTTATAAAATAATCTTATGTATTCAATTACTGTAATTAAACTTCACTACATATTTATTACTACCAAATTGAGCAAATTCTTGTCTGGCCGTTTCTTGAAAGCCTGGTGGAAATGGGATGCCCCCATTCACAGGCACTAGAATAAAAGGAGTCTGCTGACACACACTGACTACCTTAAACGGATATCGGGGCATCATCGGGGTAATTGCATGAACTATGTCATAATCTCCGTTGAGAATTTTCCCTTTAAATTTTTGGTAGACTTGCTGATTAAACTCTGCATAAATTGGGTAGCTCAAGGCATTATAAAGAGGCCAATTTACTCGCCCGTTAGCCGTAATCTTGGCTACTATTTTATAATACTGTTTGTTAAAATTTCCTTCTTCCAGCTAGAAAATATTTTCGTATTCCGGGTGTTTTTCGAGAGCGGGTTTATTTCTAATATGGGTAACGAGGGTTGCATCAACTAAGTTGTTAATTTTTTGAAAAAAATTGTATCCCACCAAAGGTACAGATGCCCAGTCAGGATTGCACTGCTCTACAATTAGTAAAACTTTTAATTTTTTATTACTCATTTGTTTGCTACTCAGGGGTGGATTTTCTGGCACGTTACCTGTAATTCTAGCTGGCTGAATTAATAGAGTTGGTTGTTTTGTATTCGATTAGTTTGCTCTGCTGCCCCAACAATCGGCGCTGGTGAAACTGGATTTGACCTTGTAGCTGGGGAAATTTGGCTAATACGCATGACAAAGCGTAGATGGCTGCGTCTTTAGTTGTGAGATCCCGATGCTTTATATAATAGTTATAGGTGCGATAGGTTGCTAAGGGGTAGCCACTCAATAGTAACAAGCTCCAGCCTTTTGTCGGCCATGTCATTGCCAAGGCTAGGGCTGGTAAGACTAATCCCCACAGCCAGGTGCTTCGGGTTTCTTTGACCCAATGGCGCTCTGGTTCGCTGCCGTGCATCCAGGAACCCTCGGCATAGGCGTGACCCGCTCTTTGAGCCCGCTTCCACCACTGAGAGAAACTGCTCATTTGCGCGTCGTGCAGGGTCATTTCTACATCTAAGCGGAGGATTTTCCAACCTTTTTGGCGCAACCGCAAGCACAGTTCGGGTTCTTCGCCGGCTATTAGTGTGGGATTGAAACCTTCGACTTGCTCAAATGCTGCCGCGCGCATCATGGAATCGCCACCGCAGGCTTTGGTTTCGCCGATGGGGGTATCCCACTCGATGTCGCACAATTGGTTGTAGATGCTGGCTTCGGGGTATCGTTCGCGCCTGCGCCCGCATACTGCTGCTACCTCGGGTTTGGCTGTGAGTTCGCTGTAGGCCCGATCGATCCAGCCGTCAACGATTTCGCAGTCGCCGTCTACAAATTGGACAAATTCGATGTCTGGAACTAATTGCAGCAAGCGGGCAAAGCCTTCATTTCTGGCGCGTGCTGCGGTAAACGGTATAGATAGGTCGAGTTCAACTGTATCGGCTCCGATCGATCGGGCTAAATCTAGGCTACCGTCTGTTGAGCCGGAATCGACATAGACGACGCGGGCAACTTTGTCTGTGGCAGACACTAGGCATTGGCGGAGGCGCTGCCCTTCATTTCGTCCGATCGCCACTAATCCCACTTGTTTCAACTCTTACCTCTAAAATTCGACTACTGAGCAGTTCCTTTTATATTTTAATAAAAGTCGAGCTAATTTCCTAATTTTTCTGCGACTTATAGAAATTATTTTTCAGACTCCCTGGGTTTTTTTTTCGATTATTTTTGCCGGTATTCCCACAGCGGTTGCACCTGGTGGCACGTCACAAATCACCACAGCATTGGCACCAATCAAAGCATGATCGCCGATCGTTACGGAGCGAATAATTTTCGCTCCTGCACCGATATCGACGTGACCGCCGATTTTGACATCACCAACAATTGTCACCTGTTGAAGAATCAGACAGTTAGGGCCAATGGAAGCACTGGGATGAATGACAATGCCATTAGGATGAGGCAGCACCAGTCCTCCTTGTATTTGGCAGTTTAAAGGGATGTCTGTTGCAGTTACCACGCTCCAAAATCGATACTGAATAACGTTCCAACGGCATAAAATATATCCTGCAATTCCACCCTGCTTCTGCCACTTTTGATAGTTGCGGATAGATTTGAGCAGTTGGCGACTGGGTTCCCACCAGTTGCTGGGTTTTTCGCGGCTCCAGTCTGCTTCTGTAGCAGAAACGATTGGCTTAGTGATTGACTCAACCATTATTTGTGGAATATTTTGATGATGTTGACAATTGTGCCTATGTGTGGAGTTTGCCTTAACAGCCATCTTTAACTTGAGTAGGTAGATTGATGGAATCTCCGCAGAGTTATAGGAGAAGGAAAAGGCAGAAGGAAGACAATGATTTAAGTATTGTTTTCAGCAGGGCGGGATTTGATAATTTTGGCTGGGATACCAACGGCAGTTTGACCTGCGGGAACATCTGATAAAACTACAGCATTGGCACCGATATTTACGTCGTCTCCCAAGTTTACTTTTCCGAGGATTTTTGCGCCAGCGCCGACGTTAACCCGATCGCCCAATTGAGGAGATTCTAGCGGTTTGTCCAAATAGCGGTTTCCCAAAGTTACGCCTTGGCGGATAATGCAGTCGTCGCCGATCGTACAATATCCGTGAATAATAATAGCGTTTTGATGTTCAATCACCACGCGACGACCGAGCTTCACAGTGTAAGGCAAATCTATCCCGTAACTATTGCGGACTTTTCGGTAGAGCGATCGATAAATAATGCTCAAAGGAGCTCGCAGTAATTTCGGTTCTACCTGCATTCTCCAGACGCCAAAACGCTGCACTGCTACGGCGCGAAATCCCGGTTTTGTCCAATCTCGACCATGAGCAATCCAGTCTTCTTTAATTTGCTGCCACAGTCCCATGCCGGGGTTTTCTACTTGATTTTCACTGGTGATTAAGTTTTGCTCAGTTACCATAAGCTCTAATTCACACTATTTCTTGTTTACTGTATTGCTAGATGCCCACGATATTAATTGGTTAATCAGGTTTTTGAGAAAAAAGCAACCCGGTTTTATCGCTCAAGAATACTAATTCCTGGTCTGCCTCTGCAAATATTTTGCTTTGCCTAGGTTAACCTGGTTTAGTTGGCTTTTACCGATTTACCAACTCCCTTTAAAAGTTTTTGGATTTTTCAATCTTACCCCCCTTAAAAAATACACTATTTAATACAAAATCCCTCAGCAATTGTGGTGGATCGCCATCTGGTTTGCCTTGAAGTACGCGACGCACCCTCCAGGCTGCAAAACCTGAAGCCCAGGATACATCAGTTAATGCTGTGTAAACCAAGCCGTAGTTTTTGATAAAGTACCTACGCCGGGAATCAAACCAATAAGTCGGCAGCCGCTTGGCGGGCTTTTTGGTGTCAGTGACGCCTGAGCTTTGGCCGACTAAGTGCACCACGCGACTTTCGGGTACGTACCAGCAACTCCAGCCAGCTTTGTTCGCTTGCAGACAAAAGTCCATTTCTTCGCAGTACATGAAATAAGCTTCATCCATCAAGCCAATCTTTTCAAATACTTCGCGACGGACGATCATGCTGGCTCCAGCTACCCAATCAGTTTGACAGGTTTCTTGGGAAATGGGAGGCGCTGCGGCCCAGTTGGCTAATAACTTGGATATAAAGCCTGTCCGCCAACCAAAATCGAGTTCCGTCAAGATGTTGTGAAACCGAAAAGCTGACTCCTGGGGCGTGCCGTCGGGGTCTTCCAAGCGGCTGCCGGCGATGCCGGCTTCGGGATGAGTGTCCATGAAATCGACGAGGGCTTTGAGGGCACCGGGGCGAACTATGGTGTCTGGGTTGAGCAGCAGGAAGTAAGGGGGGGGATTGGTGGATTGGAGGGCGGGACGGATCAGGGCGTTGTTGCCGAAGGCAAATCCGCCGTTGCGGTCTAGGGGAACGAAGGATGCCCATTCATTCCAGCCTTCTGAGGCGATCGCACTACTAATTTCTTCGACGGAGCGATCGCCTGAAGCATTGTCGGCAACTACAACTCGCATACCGGGCAGCGATTGAACTTCGCTAACTAGAGAGCGCAAGCAGTCTATTGTCAAACTAGAGGTTCGGTAGTTAACAATGACAACCAGCAGTGGATAGGGGTGATTGGAGTCGCTGGCCTTCGACATAAGTACCGTTGTTTGTTTAACAACTTTTTAGCTCAAGTTGTACCGATCTGGCAAGCTGGAGCGATCGCTAATAGTATTTTTATTTATTTCGGTGAGGGAGACTGTTTTTTCCGCCATATTTCCGAAGTATCGCCGCTCTGGATCACAGTCGATACTGCCTGTAGGCTTGACTGGCGGCTCGGTGCAGCAGCGAATGTCGGTAAACTAACCCCTTAGCGTCATCGGAATAGCCCCCGCCAATCACGCAGGCAACGGGATAGCCACCAGCCAAACACGCCATCAAAACTTGCATTTCCCGGCGAAATAAGCCCGTATCAGTTAAAGCTAATTTTCCCAGTTTGTCACCGTGATGAGGGTCTACTCCAGCATCGTACAAAACTAAATCGGGCTTGACATTTGAAAGCAAATCTGGTAAGAATTTATCCAAGGTTTGTAAATACTCGTCGTCCTCCATACCGACAGGCAAAGGTACATCTAAATCGCCATTTTGTTTAGTGCCGGGAAAATTGACTTCGCAGTGCATGGAGAAAGTAAAAACGCTACTGTCATCTTGGAAAATTACGGCGGTTCCGTCTCCTTGGTGGACATCTAAATCGACAATTAAAACTTTGCGAACTAAACCATTTTTTTGCAAGACGCGAGAGGCGATCGCCAAATCATTAAAAATACAAAAACCCGACCCAAAAGCTGGGAAGGCGTGATGAGTTCCGCCCGCAGTATTGCAAGCCAAACCGTAGTCTAAAGCGAGCTTTGCAGTTAGTACAGTTCCTGCAACCGCAGTGCAAGTGCGATTAGCAAGGGCCCGACTCCAAGGCAGACCAATTCGCCGAGTCGCTTTGCTATCGAGCGTCCCGTTGCAGTAAGCTTGAACATAGGAGTGGTCGTGGACTAATTCAATCCATTCTTGAGGGGGAAGTTCGGGAGCGTGAAATTGCGATTTATCTGCTACCCCGTCCGCGAGCAGCATCTCGTAAAGCATCCGAAACTTTGCCATCGGGAAGCGGTGATCCGGTGGCAGAGGTGCAACGTAATCTTCGTGGTAAATAATTGGTAAGTCCATTAAAATTATTGTATAACGAATGAATCTCCAATTGAACGCCTGCAATCTCAAATTTAAATTCCCTGGAGAACTTGTATATGCAACAACTAAAAACAGTCTGGCAGTCCGGCAGCAGCCACCCCGAAAATGCTGACAATCTCGATAATATTAGTCAGTGGTGGGGAAACCTCAACGGGAAAGAAATTAGCTGGGTAGAGCGACTGATTCCGCAAATCGGCGGTCTGAGCGAAATTCACTGGCACCCCCAGCGTTTTGACGAAACATTTGTGATAGTCAATCCTGAAATTCGGGAGGAAACTCTCTATTGGTACATACCCGATTCTCCTGTCCAACGTAACAACACTGTTGACAAATTAGAACTTGACAACTTGCAACAGCAATTGTACATCTATCCTCAGTTGGAATCGGAACTGGTAATTCGCGTAGGAATTCCCGAAGTTAAATATCAAACACTTGAATTAAACAATCCCGAAATCGCCTTGGGGGCAGATAATCTGCTGCTGCTGTGGGAATCTGAGCAAGAACTAGAAATTAAAATTTACTTGAGCAATGAAAATATTGCTAAACTTAAGGAATTGCTGGCATAGAAAAGACCGAGAAAATAGTTTATAGCCTTTATCAGTAACATGAGGTGCTCACGCGGGCATAGGGCATAGGGCGTAGGGCATAGGGCATAGGGCATAGGGCATAGGGCATAGGGCATAGGCATAGGACTGGCCCCCCTCACCACGCTTGAGAACCGCTATATATGGTAGGCTTTGGGTGCGGGGCGAGCGATCTATACTCTTAGTCACCTATAAATATCTTAAGACTGAGGGGCGGGTGCGTCGAAACCGAGGTTTTTCACAGCCATACTTTGTTGCAGCGAAAAGAGTAAAAAAAACAGTTTCTTCGCCTCGCGGTACGTCCAGGTGTGTATCTCGGCTAAAACCCTTTGAATGTGGCAGCAAAATGTCCAGAAACTTGCGTTATCCTCCTGGGACTTTTAATGCAAAAGTCAAGCAAAAAATAGTCCTGGACGCATCAACCGGGTTGTACAAAAATACTTGGTTACAGCCCTTGAACAAAGTTAAAAAACCCGGTTGCTTTGGTCGGGAGTGCGTAAGCGAAGATTGTTTTTCTGCCAACTTAATTGGGACATCAAATAAGGGGATTTGTTGGGGCACTCAAAGGTGGTTAAATACGGTTATTTGGGGTGGGCAACTTAAGACAAGTAACCAATAAGTTGAAAAAATAGAAGGTGCGTTAGTTGATGGGCTAATACCGCATATTTCATTTAGATGTAGAGGGCGAGAAACCGGGTTTGTTGGACAGAATCAGTAATGATGCGAGAACTGTAAAGAAACCCGGTTTCTGGGATGTACTTCATAAACCGGGAATACGCTGTATTTAAAATTAATCCTCTTTTTGCTGATTTTGAAAACATTTAATAAATAATTATGCTCGCCAGGAATCGCTAAATTTATTAAATGATCGATCTGCTGCTAGCACTAAAACATTCACAATGATCCGACAAAAAATGATAGTTGACAAAGAAAATATTCACATTTTAATTATTGACGATCAGCCCCAAAACCTGCGGTTTATATCCAACATATTGACGAAAGAAGGGTATAAAGTTCAGCGGGCGATTTCGGGAGAAATGGCGGTTAATGCTAATTTAACCGTTCTCCCTGACTTGATTTTGCTCGATATTGCCATGCCCAAAATGAACGGATATGAAGTCTGTGCTAGACTGAAATCCAACGAGAAAATGATGGAAATTCCGGTTATTTTTTTGAGCAGTTTTGATGAAACTTTTCATAAAGTCAAAGCTTTTGAAGTTGGGGGTGTTGACTACATTACTAAGCCTTTTCAAGTGGAAGAAGTTTTAGTGCGGATCGAAAGTCAATTGACTATACAACAGCTATCAAAACAATTAAAACAGCAGAATGCCCAACTGCAACAAGAGGTAGAATTTCGCAAGCGAACAGAACAATCACTCCGGGAAAGCAAAGCGCGGTTGCAGAAATTGGCGGTCAATATACCGGGAGTTATTTATCAATTTATTAAGCAGCCTGATGGAAGTTTTAAATTTGAATATATAAGTTATGCTTGTCGGGAGATTTACGAATTAGAGAGTGAGGAAATATTAAAAAATTCTGACTTGTGCTTCGAGCAAAACCATCCAGATGACCACGAATATCTGGTAAAACAAATTGCTACTAGCGCCCAAAGTTTAGAACCTTTTGCCTGTGAATGGCGGATTGTTACACCGTCGGGTAAACTCAAATGGCTGCAATCTAATTCTCGGCCAGAAATGCGCGATAATGGCGATATTGTTTGGTATGGCGTACTTTTTGATATCACCGAGCGCAAGCAGGCAGAAATAGAAATGGCTGGAGCTAAAGCGGCTTTAGAACGGCAAGTTCAGCGAGAATTGCTGATTGCAAAAATAACTCAAGAAATTCGCTCCAGCTTGCAGCCCGAACAAATATTTGAAATAGCTGCAACTCAAATCGGTCTGGCATTCTGCGTCAATCGCTGTTTGATTCATACTTACGTTACTACTCCCCAAGTCGATATTCCTCTGGTGGCCGAGTATCTACAACCGGAGTGCGAATCTATTCGGAACGTACCTGTTCCAATTTGGGGCAATCCTCACGTCATACAAATGATGATACAAGATATGGCGATCGCCTCCAACAATGTTTATTCAGACCCTCTGTTGGAAGCTGTTCAACCGATTTGCCAGAAGGTTGGGTTAAAATCGATGCTGGCAATTCGCACTTCTTACCAAGGCAGGGCAAACGGTGCTATCTGTTTGCACCAGTGCGATCGTTACCGGGAATGGACTTCGGAGGAAATCGACTTATTAGAAGCTGTGGCGGCTCAAGTAGGGCTCGCTATCGCTCAAACTAAACTGATCGAACGAGAAAAAAACCGAATTCAGCAGCTCGATCGGCAAAATAAAGTGCTGCAAGCAGAAATTCGCACCCGCGTCCGCGCCGAGCAAGCTCTGCAAGAATCGGAAACAGAATTGCGGGCGATTTTTGCCGCCATGACTGACACAGTTTTAGTGAGAAATGCAGAAGGGCGCTGCATCAAAATCGCCCCGACAGCATCAACAAATTTGGTGAAACCTCCAAGCGAAATGATTAACAAAACCGCCCACGAAGTCTTGCCGAAACCTATAGCAGATTTAGTATTAAAGGCTATCCACGAAGCTCTAAAAACGAAGCAAACCATCAATGTTGAATATAGCTTTAAAGTCGGAGAGCGCGAAGTTTGCCTCGACGCTAAAGTTTCTCCGCTTACTCCAGATTCAGTGATTATCGTAGCCAGAGATATTAGCGTTCGCAAACAAACAGAATCCGCACTCAGAGAGAGCCAGCACTTCATTCAAGCGATCGCCGATTCCAATCCCAACCTATTGTATGTTTACGATGTAATTGAACAGCGGAATGTCTACAGCAACCGACAAATTTCTACGATGCTCGGATATACCGCCCAAGAAATACAAGATATGGGTACAGCAATGATGCCAATGCTGCTCAACCCCGATGATTTGCCAGAGTTTTTGGAAAGCGTCAAAAAAGTGGATCAAGCCCAAGACGGTGAGGTCATTGAATGTCAATACCGAATGAAACACAAAAACGGTGAATGGCGGTGGATGCACAGTTGGGATACAGTATTTCTCAGAACAGCCGAGGGTAAACCCAAACAAATTCTCGGCACTGCTAATGACATCACAGACCGCAAATTAGCCGAAGAAAAACTGCTAGCATCGCAGCAAAGAATCTCATTTTTATTGCAGCAAACGCCGATCGCAGTTATCGAGTTAAACCTGAATTTAGAAATTATCACTTGGAATCCCGCAGCCGTTGCTATTTTTGGCTACAGCGAGCAAGAAGCGATTGGTCGAGTCGCCTCCGATTTGCTCGTACCTGAAAGCTACCGCCAGCAAATATCTGAGATTTTCAATCACGACTTGAACGCCAAATCCAGCGGCACTACCGAAAATCTGACTAAAGACGGCAGAATTATCATCTGCGAGTGGTACAATACTCAGCTAATTGACGATAACGGTACAGCGATCGGCATTGCTTTAATGGCTGTAGATATTACCGAACGCAAGCAAGCAGAAACCGAACTGCAAGAAAGTGCTTTACGACAAAGAGCGATCGCCCGCATCATTGAAAGAATGCGGCAGACTTTAGATATCCGAGAAATTTTTCACGCCACAACCCGAGAATTGCGCCAAACCATGAAGTGCGATCGAGTCGCAATTTACCGTTTCTATCCTGACTGGAGCGGCGAATTTGTAGCCGAATCCCGTGACCACAAGTGGGTTTCTTTCATCCAAGCACAGGAACTCGATTCTCACCTTACTGAAGGCGCTTTAGACAGCGACCGTTGCGTCGTCAAAGAATTAGATAGCCCCTCACAAGAAGTACGCGATACCTATTTGCAAGAAACCCAAGGCGGAGCCTACAGCCGAGGTACAACTTACCTTTGTGTCCCAGACATTTACAAGCAAGGATTCGATATTTGTTACATCCACTTACTAGAAAAATTCCAAGCTAAATCCTACATTATTGTACCAATTTTTTCCGGCAAAAAGCTCTGGGGATTACTAGCATCCTATCAAAATTCTGGTCCCCGCCAGTGGACTGAAGCAGAAATCAACGTTGCAGTTGATGTCGGTACTCAGCTAGGAGTAGCATTACAGCAAGCCGAATTGCTCGCCCGCACTCAAAGGCAGTCCATGGAACTGATTAAATCCAAAGAAAACGCCGAAGTTGCCAACCGCGCCAAAAGCCAATTTCTAGCTTCCATGAGCCACGAACTCCGCACACCTCTCAACGCCATTCTCGGTTTTTCCCAAGTCATGGCCCGCAACATTTCTATCACGGAAGAACAAAAAGAATACATAAAAATTATCAACCGCAGCGGCGAACATTTGCTAGAACTCATCAATGATGTTTTGTCAATGTCCAAAATAGAAGCCGGTCAAATTACCATCAATCCCAGCCGCTTCAATCTCTACAACCTTCTCAACAGTCTCAAAGAAATGCTGCAACTAAAAGCCCACTCAAAAGGTTTGCACTTAATCTTGGAAAATACCGACGATTTGCCGCAGTACATTCAAACAGACGAAGCTAAATTGCGGCAAGTTTTAATTAACCTGCTCGGCAACGCGATTAAATTTACTCAACACGGAACTGTTACTTTGCGCGTCAGCAGCCAAGCTGAAAAAGACGCCACAGAAGAAAACAAATTCCAATTGTATTTTGAAATTGCCGACACCGGACCCGGCATTTCTCCCTCGGAAATTTCCACATTATTCAAGCCATTCGTGCAAACCGAAACAGGTCGGAAATCCATGCAGGGGACTGGTCTCGGATTGCCGATCAGCCAACAGTTTGTTCGGATTATGGGAGGAGATATTGATGTTGAAAGTCAACTCGGTCAAGGCACTCTTTTCAGCTTTAATATCTGGGTTGACTTAGTAACACAAAGTGATGAACAAGAAAAATCCCCGATTAAACAAGTTATTGCTTTAGAAGCCGGACAAGACACTTATCGGATATTAATAGTTGAAGATGTAGCGGAAAATCGCCAACTGCTGCTTAAGCTCCTGATACCCCTGGGATTTGAAGTCCGGGAAGCAACTAACGGTCAAGAAGCAATTGCTTTGCATTCAACTTGGAAGCCGCACTTGATATTAATGGATATGGTGATGCCCGTGATGGATGGGTATGAAGCGACAAGACAGATTAAGAAAACTCTAGAAGGTAAAGAAACAATAATTATTGCCTTGACCGCCAGTGCTTTTGACGAGCAGCGGCAAATAATTTGGTCTGCGGGTTGTAACGATTTGATATGTAAACCGTTTCGGGAAGAGGTACTCTTTGAAAAGATAGCGCATCACCTCAACCTGCGTTATATTTATGAGAAAGAAAACTTATCTACTTCTTTGGCAGCACCCACGCTGCTTAAAAGTTTGACCACCGAGGATTTGAGTGTAATGCCCACAGACTGGGTGGTCGAGTTGCACCGATCAGCACTTTGTGTGGACGACAACCGCATCCTCGAACTGATCCAGGAAATTCCCGAAACTGAGGCAAATCTCGCTAACGCTTTAACAGATTTAGTCGATAATTTTCGGATAGATATCATTATCGACTTAACTCAATTATATTATGATGAACGACCATCCATTACCAGCGCCTCCTAAAGACATTCTGATTGTTGACGATATGCCGGATAACTTGCGACTTCTATCGACTATGCTGACATCTCACGGGTATCATGTCAGGAAGGCTATTAACGGAAACTTGGCTCTGCAAGCGGCAAAAATATCTCCTCCCCATCTAATTTTACTAGATATTAATATGCCGCAAATGAACGGTTATGAAGTTTGTGAGCAGTTAAAGTTAAGCGAAAAAACTAAAGATATTCCGGTAATTTTTATTAGTGCGCTAGATGATGTGCTGGAAAAAGTTAAAGCTTTTCAAGTAGGAGGAGTGGATTATATTACTAAACCATTTCAAGTAGAAGAAGTCTTAGCCCGGGTTCAAAACCAACTTTCCCTTCGTTCGCTGCAATCCAAACTGGAACTGCAAGCTAGGGAACTGCACGATCGCAATTCTAGATTGCAGGAAGAAATCGCAGAACGCCAGCGGGCCCAAGAATCAATCCGGTTTTTGCTGGAAACTACGCGGGCGATCGGCGAAGCTGTAGACTTTCACTCAGCTTTAGAAGTAATTCTGCACCAAGTGGGCGAAACAATCGGATGGGATGTAGGAGAAGCTTGGATTCCCGATGCAGAAGGAACTGTGCTGCAATCTGCCCGGGGCTGGTATGCCAGCAACGCGAGGATGGAGGTGTTCCGCAGGCAAAGCGAACAACTGACATTTGGCATGAATATAGGGCTGCCGGGACGAGTTTGGGCATCCAAGCAACCGGAATGGGTAGAAGATATTTCCCAGGGCTACCCGAATTTTTTACGAAGTCAGATAGCACTAGAACTCGGATTCAAAGCGGGTTTTGGCGTGCCGATTTTGGTAGGCGATGAAGTATTGGCAGTGCTAGTTTTCTTTAAAATTTCGTCTGGTGGGAAAGACGCACGATTTATAGACGTTTTTAATGCCGTCGGCACTCAATTAGGTTCTTTGATTCAGCGCAAACAAGCAGAAGAATTGCTACGTATTGCCCAAGAAAAATATCACAGCATTGTACAAAATGCTATGGAAGGCATTTTTCAAAGCACGCCTTCAGGAGGCTATCTCAGCGCTAATCCAGCTTTGGCAAAATTGTACGGTTACGACTCGCCAGAAGAACTGATGTCGGAGATTAAAAATATTGCTCAGCAACTGTACGTTGACCCGGAACGCCGCCTCGAATTTGTGGCTGCTATGGATACTGAAAATGCCGTTTCGGGGTTTGAATCTATGGTATGTCGCAAAGACGGACGCCGGATTTGGGTGTCAGAAAATGTCCGGGCTGTTCGAGATTCAAAAGGTGAGCTGCTCTACTATGAGGGTACTGTTTCTGACATTACAGAGCGCAAATTAGCCCAAGAAGCGCTCAAAGTTCAACAAGAACAAAGCGAGAAGTTGCTGTTAAATATTTTACCCAAACCAATCGCAGAACGCTTGAAGGCAGAGCAAAGCACGATCGCCGACAGTTTTGCCCAAGTAAGTGTTTTATTTGCTGATATTGTTGGCTTTACTGAACTGTCGGCGAGAATGTCTCCCACCGAGTTGGTAAAGCGCTTGAACGTAATTTTTTCGCACTTCGACCAGTTAGCTGAAAAGTACGGTGTGGAGAAAATTAAGACTATTGGCGATGCTTACATGGTAGTCGGGGGGTTGCCTACGCCTAGACAGGATCACGCCGAGGCGATCGCCCAAATGGCCCTGGGAATGCAAGCAAAAATAGCAAAATTGTCCGCCGAAACAGGGGAAAAACTGGCAATTCGCGTCGGCATCAATTCCGGGCCGGTGGTTGCGGGAGTAATTGGTGTGAGCAAGTTTACTTATGATTTGTGGGGAGATACGGTGAATGTAGCGGCGAGGATGGAAGCTACGGGTTTTGCAGGCAGCATTCAAGTTACTGATGTTACTTATGAGCTTTTGAAAGATAAGTATTTGTTTGAGATGCGAGGCGTGATTCCGGTAAAAGGTAAGGGGGATATGATGACTTATTGGTTGCTAGGAAAAAAGTAAAAATTGGGAATTGGGCATGGGGTATGGGGCATTGGGCATGGGGCATGGGGCATGGGGCATGGGGCATGGGGCATGGGGCATGGGGCATGGGGCATGGGGCATGGGGCATTGGGCATTACAACAAATAACCAATAACAAATAACCAATAACCAATAACCAATAACCAATAACCAATAACCAATAATTCATGACTACTGACTACTGACTACTGACTACTGACAACTGACTACTGACAACTGACTACTGACTACTGACAACTGACTACTGACTACTGACTACTGACTACTGACTACTGACTACTGACAACTGACTACTGACTACTGACTACTGACTACTGACTACTGACTACTGCTATGATGAAAGTAGTTAACGAAACTTTACATAATAGCCGTGACTGCACAACAATTAGTATCTGCAACCAGTTTTGAAAAGCTAATTTGGACTTGGAAAGGTCACAAAATCCAATATACCGTCCAAGGAACCGGCCGCCCTCTGATCTTGATTCACGGATTTGGGGCTTCGATCGGACATTGGCGACAAAATATCCCCGTACTCGCGGCCGGCGGCTATCGTGTATTTGCGCTGGACTTGCTGGGATTCGGTGCTTCCGCCAAACCAGCCCTAGATTACACTCTGGAATTGTGGGAAGAATTGCTGACTGATTTCTGGGCGGATCTGGTACAGGAACCGGCTGTATTTGTCGGGAATTCGATCGGCGCTTTGCTGAGTTTGATGGTAGTCGCCAACCATCCAGAAATATCAGCCGGCGGTGTCTTAATCAACTGTGCTGGCGGGCTCAACCACCGGCCCGACGAACTAAATTTCCCGCTGCGAGTAGTGATGGGGACTTTTACTAAATTAGTTCGATCGCCCCTGATCGGCCCCTTTGTCTTCAACAACATCCGCCAAAAACACCGCATCCGCAACACCCTGCGCCAAGTCTACGGGAACCGCGAAGCCATCACTGACGAACTCGTAGAACTCCTGCACGCCCCCTCCTGCGAGCCCGGAGCTCAACAAGTGTTTGCCTCGATTCTCACAGCCCCTCCAGGCCCTCAACCGTCAGAATTGCTGCCCAAAGTCGATCGTCCGTTATTGGTACTTTGGGGCGCAGACGACCCCTGGACACCCATCGCCGGCAGCCAGATTTATCAACAATTGGCCGCCAACGATAAACCAGTGAAATTTGTTTCCATTCCCAACACAGGCCACTGTCCCCACGACGAGCGGCCCAGTGAAGTCAACGCTCTGATTTTGGACTGGCTGGTGGAAGTGAAGTAAAATTTTTCTACTCAAGGCAACCCTTGAGCGATCGAGTCAAACCCTTGCATTGCAAGAGTTTTGCCTCGCTCCACCGCGCCGTCACCCCGGCAGCAGCCGACTCAAAAAACTATTTTTGGAAAAAGTATTGACACAATTTACTGAGTCAGCTATATTGATGGACGTGTGAGGAGCGAACCAGAAGAAGCACCGAGACGAAACACGGCCAGTCGTCGGTGCTTTTTCTGTTGAAACCCGTTTTTAAGAGTTTTAAATTATCTATAATTCACATCCAGAAGATCTGTAAGCCCGCCCCGCTTTCTTCAATTCTTCCTTCGCGTTCTTAGCGTCTTCGCGGTTCGTTAAATAAATATTCTGATTTTGCAAAAAAAGTAATTGACTCCACTTGATATCGAAAAATCCGAAAGTGTGGATTGTTTTTGATCATCAAAATTTGATTGCATAGAACTCAAAACTAGAGAGTTATATAATAATAAATTGTCGCTGGGTCGGGGCGAGTTGATATACATTTTTTCCAAATGTCGCTAAACCCGCCCCTGCGGTATTGGTGCTAGAAATATCAACGATCGCCCAAAACAAATTGTTCGATCGCAGCCGCCACCCCATCTTCCTCCACATCCGGCGCCACCCAATCAGCAGCAGCCTTCACCCCATCAGGAGCATTGCCCATCGCCACCCCTACACCCGCATAGGCAATCATTTCTACATCATTAAAATTGTCGCCGATCGCCATCACATTCGCCGCCTGCAAACCCAAAAGTTCCTCCGCTAAATACTGCACCGCATCTCCCTTATTCGCCAAAGGATGCGTAGCTTCAAAAAAAGTAGCAACCGATTGAGTCAAATAAAGCTCTGCAGGCGTGTAGCGCTGCCGCATACTGCTGAGCAAGCCGTCGAGTACCCCCGGATTCTCGCACAATGCCAAAACTTTCGTCGGTTCCCCCGGAAGATCTCGCCGCAAATCTTTAATCACCATTGGTTTAATGCCCGATCGTTCTGCATAAATTCGGGTAGCTGCGGTAATTTCCGGCACGTAAAGTTGGTCGTCAATGTAGAAATGGATCGAAAGCAGCGATCGCAAATGCGGTTCTTCAAAATAATCTAACAGTTGCAGAGCAGTTTGTTTCGACAGCGGCAAGTGCCGCAGCCGTTTTTGAGTAGCGTGATCTTGAATCCACGCGCCCTGGTAGCAAATCAGTGGCAATGTTGAGCCGATGTCCCGGTGAAAACGCAAAGCTGATCGGTACATCCTGCCCGTAGCGACGGCCACTTTCACTCCCCGCGACTCGGCAGCCAAAATTGCCTGCTTGACTGGTTCTCGGATGGTATTTGACAAACCTGCGATCGTGCCGTCTATATCCACTACCAGCAATTGAATGTCTGCGGTGCCAAAAGCGCGATCGGTCGCATTAGCTGGATTTGAGGCAGTTATATTCTGCATGATTTTTTTAGATTTTAGCTGTTGATTTGCACGCACCCGTTTATTTTGCCACTGGCGGGATAGCAAAGTGCCACTTCTGATTTTTTGAATACTAAAATAATATAGATAACTAAATAAGCGACAAAAAAAGTATCTAGGAGGACTGTTTAGGGATGGATTTAGCTAAGCTATATCATAGTAGCCAGTTTACTGCCGTAAAAACCGCACTCGACCGATGCTGTGTATTTTCACTTACTTAATAATACTTGTGTGCAAAAAGAATGCAACTCTAAGCCCGCGAGCCAAACCCTTATATCATCAATCATTCCCAATCTAAAATCTAAAATCTAAAATCTAAAATTGTATAGCCGCCTCTTTGAAATTACCCCCAACTATCATGATTTCTATTCCGGGATACCGCATTGACGGAGAACTTTATACAAACCCTCACACAGTTATTTATCGAGGGATGCAGCTTGAGGAACAAAAACCCGTTATCCTCAAAACTCTCACGCCGCCATACCCTAACCCAGCGCAAATATCCCAACTGCTGCACGAATCCGAAATTCTTAAAAATTTGAATTTACCCGGAATAGTCAAGCTTTACAAAATAGAAACATACAATCACTTCCCTGTTTTAGTCTTAGAAGATTTTGGTGGTATTTCCCTAAAAGACTTTCTCAGCAACAACCAGCTAGAGTTACAACAATTTCTGCATATTGGCATCAAACTAGCAGAAACAATTGGGCAACTCCACGAACACCACATCATCCATAAGGATATTAAACCCAGCAATATTATTGTCAATATCGAGACAGGAGATGTCAAGATTGCTGATTTTGCGATCGCCTCCCTGCTACCGGGCGAAAACCCCGCCCCCAGCCATCCCCATTTACTCGAAGGCACTCTCGCCTATATGTCTCCTGAACAAACGGGACGCATGAATCGGGCGATCGACTACCGCACCGATTTTTATTCTTTAGGCGTCACCTTTTATGAGATGCTTTGTGGCGAATTGCCTTTTCAGGCGATCGATCCTATGGAATTAGTACACTCCCATATTGCCAAAACGCCAGTTTCTCCTTGGGAAAACAGAAAGCAAAAAGTACAAAGCAGAAGCATCGAAGGCAGAATCAATCAATTAGGAACCAAGGAGATTCCTCAAGTCGTTTCCGATATCGTCATAAAACTCTTAGCAAAAACAGCCGAAGACAGGTATCAAAGTGCTTTCGGACTTTTGTACGACTTGGAAAATTGTCTCCATCAACTGCAAACTACAGGCGAAATTTCCCACATAACCCTCGGCGAGCAAGATCAGTCAAGTCACCTGCAAATTTCCCAAAAATTTTACGGGCGAGAAGTAGAAGTTAATATGCTTCTCAGTATCTTCCAGCGGATGAGGCGGGGCAATACAGAAATCGTGCTGATTTCTGGTGCCGCAGGTGTGGGCAAATCGTCGTTAGTATATGAAGTTTACAAGCCGAGTCGGCGGGAAAACGGGTATTTTATTGACAGCAAATTTGAGCAATTTAAGCGCGATATTCCCTACGCTTTTTTGCTCCAAGCTTTTCAGGATTTGTTGCGACAAATATTCACAGAAAATGCCGCAGAAATCCATGTTTGGAAAGAAAAAATTTTAAAAGCACTCGGCGGCAACTGCCAAGTAATTATTGAAGCTATTCCCGAAGTAGAACTGATTGTCGGGCCGCAGCCCCCCGTCCCAGATTTAGGAGCAAATGAATCTCAAAATCGCTTTAATTTAGTATTTCAAAACTTCATCCGCGTCTTTGCTCAAAAAGAACACCCCCTAGTAATTTTCTTGGACGACTTGCAGTGGGTCGATTCAGCATCTCTCAAGTTAATAGAACTGCTAGCAACTGACCTGGGAACTCAATATTTATTAATAATTGGCGCTTATAGAGAGCAGGAAGTAGATGCAAATCATCCCCTAATGCTGACCGCCGAAGCAATTAAAAAAGCAGGCGGTACTGTGAGGGCGATCGCCCTTTCGCCTTTAGATATAAGCAGCGTCAACCAATTTGTTGCCGATACTTTGAACTGCGCCCCAGAAAAATCCCTAAGTTTAGCAGAATTGCTTTGGCGAAAAACTGCGGGAAATCCCTTCTTTTTAACTCAATTAATAAAATTTATTTACTCGAAAAGTTTGATTTACTTTAAACTTTCACCCTCGAATAATTTGGTCGATCTAGCTGAACCTAACCTGTCGGGCTTAGCGCAACCAATCTCAGAGCAAATTGTGAAAAAATGCCATCTTACAGGCGAGTGGCAGTGGGATATCGAACAAATACAAGAAATGGGAATAACTGACAATGTTGTAGAATTAATGATAGATAACATTCAGAAACTTTCAAAGAAGACCCAGGAACTGCTTAAATTAGCCGCTTGTATCGGGAACAAATTTGATTTAGAAACTATCTCGACAATCGCCGAAAAACCTCTGGCGTCCGCAGCAATAGACCTCGGAGAGGCACTTCAGTCCGGTCTAATTTTGCTCGTGAATAACGCCTACCAAATTCCGATCGCACTAGCAGCAAGCACAGAAGTAACAGACACAATATCTAGAGACTTTACCGATAAATTTTCCCTACCAGTGGCTGATGTTTCGAGCGCCACTTACAAATTTTTGCATGAGCGAGTGCAGCAAGCAGCTTATGCTTTAATATCCGATTATCACAAACAAGAAATTCATCTCAAAATAGGCAATTTTTTACTAAAAAATGCACCGCCAGAGCAATTAGAAGAACATATTTTTGATACCGTCAACCAACTAAATTCAGCTAAAGAAATCATCAGTAGTCAATTAGAACAATTTCAATTATGCCAATTAAATTTAATTGCAGGCCGCAAAGCAAAAGCAAGTGCAGCTTACGAACTTGCCCTCAAATATTTAACCACAGGTATTGAACTGCTTCCCCCCGAAAGTTGGCAAACTGACTACGACTTGACTCTTGCACTCTACGAGTCAGCAGCAGAAGCTGCTTACCTAAATACCGACTTTGAACCAATGGAAAAATGGGCGATAATTGTCCTGCAACACGCAAAAAATGAACTAGACAAAATCAAAGTTTTTGAAATTAGAATCATAGCTTGTGCGATGCAAACCCAACTCCAAGAATCGGTAAAAATTGGTCGGGAAGCACTAAAAATGTTAGGAATTAACTTTCCAGAATCGCCGATTCCCCTCCACATTCAGCAAGCACTGGCTAAAACTGCCGCTTATTTAACAGAAATAAAAATAGAAGATTTAATTAACTTACCGATTATGACCAATCCGCACAAATTAGCAACTATGCGCGTGCTTTCCAGTATGTTTTCAGCTACATTTATAGTTGAACCTGTGCTGCTGCCGCTGATTGTGTGCGAGCAAGTTAATTTATCTATTAATTACGGAAACTCTACTTTTTCTGCCTTCGGTTATGCTAATTACGGAGCAATTTTAAAAGGAATAGTTAGAGATATTGAATCGGGCGATCGCTTTGGTCAATTAGCTTTAAATTTGAGCGATAGATTAAATGCGTTAGAATTCAAAAGCAAAACGCTGAATTTAGTAGCATTCATTTTGATGAACGGCAAGCATCACGTTAAAGACTCTTTGCCGCTATTAGAGGAGGCCTATCAAAGCGCGCTAGAAAATGGGGATTTAGAATCTGTCGGATATTCAGCCGTAAATATTTGTCAGTCTTTGTATTTCATAGGTCAAGAATTGCCACAACTGGAACGGAGAATGGTAAGTTACAACCATTTGCTGTTTCAACTCAAGCAAGAAACTGTATTGACTTGGAATCAAATATATCGGCAAAGTATTTTGCAATTGATGGGAAAATTGGAAAGTCAACACCTTGTATTAGGGGAAGCATACAGCGAAGAAAAATTGTTGTCGCTGCTGTTGAAAGCTAACGATCGGGTGGGACTACAGCACTTTTATTTGCAAAAATTAATACTAGCCTATTTATTTGGAGATACCGCTACAGCGCTAGAAAATGCAGCGCAAGCAGAAGTATATTTAGACGGAGTTGCAGGCTTTATTAATGTTTCTGAATACCAGTTTTACGATTCTTTAGCCCGCCTAGCCACCTATCCATCTGCAACAGAGGAGGAACAAGAAGAGCATATTTTTTACGCTGTCAGTAACCGGAAAAAACTGCAACAAAAAGCGCTTTCGGCGCCCATGAATCTTCAGCACAAATGCGACTTACTTACGGCAGAAAAAGCGCGCGTTTTGGGCAATGTTGAGAGAGCAATGGAATATTACGATCGCGCAATTGACGGAGCCGAAGAAAATGGATACATACAAGTACAAGCACTAGCAGCAGAATTGGCAGGAGCATTTTATCTATCCATAGGAAGAGAAAAAAATTCTAAAACTTACTTGACAGAAGCGCGTTATTGCTATCAGCGCTGGGGAGCAACAGCCAAAGCAGCGCATTTAGAATCGAAATACTCGCACTTGCTAACTTCCGCCTCGATTTCAACTAATATTGAAACTCACAAATCTACCAGCAGCGCTTCTTCCACTACGAACGACGCTGCAGGCGTGCTAGACTTGACTACCGCAGTGAAAGCATCGCAAACCTTAGCGGGCGAAATAGTTCTAGACAAACTGCTGGCTAAAATGATGAAAATCGTTATTGAAAATGCCGGGGGGCAACGAGGGTTTTTAATACTAGAAAAAGAGGGTCAATGGGTGATTGAAGCATCAGGATCGGTAGATGTCGATCGCGTTGCTGTCATGCAATCAATTCCGATAGATTTTGTAGCCGACGATCGAGAAGTAACTTTGCTGGCAGTTGCAGTTGTGAACTACGTCGCCCGCACCCAGGAAAGTATAGTTTTAAACGATGCCAGCCGCGAAGGACAATTTACTCGCACACCCTATATAATGGCGGTTCAACCTAAATCAATTCTTTGCACTCCGTTAATTAATCAAGGTCAACTCACTGGGATTCTATATTTAGAAAACAATCTGACTACAGGCGCTTTTACCCAAGACAGGTTAGAAATATTAAAACTGCTGTCTTCTCAAATTTCTATCTCCATCGAAAATGCCCAACTTTACGCCAACTTGCACCAATTCAATCAGAATCTCGAAAATTTAGTACAGCAGCGTACCTCCGAGCTCTCCCAAACTTTAGCAGACTTAAAATCGGCTCAAAATAAACTGGTAGAATCGGAAAAAATGGCTGCCCTCGGAGGGTTGGTTGCAGGTGTGGCCCACGAAATCAATACTCCCATTGGCATCGGCATCACCGCCGCCTCCCTGCTTGCTGAAAAAGCCACAAAGTTTTTTGAGGTTTACAGTAACGGCCAAATAAAACGTTCCGAGTTAGAAAAGTTTCTGGATACCGCCATGCAAAGCAGTAATATGATCTTATCCAACCTCACGCGGGCGGCCGACTTGATTCACAGTTTTAAAGAAGTAGCTGTGGATCAGTCGAGCGAGTTAAAACGCACGTTTAATGTTAAAAACTATCTAGAGGAAATTTTGACATCCTTAACAGCCAAACTAAAAAGAACTAAGCACAAAATACAGATTAAGTGTGATGAAAATATTGTAGTGGACAGTTACCCTGGCGTAGTGTGTCAAATTGTGACAAATCTGGTGTTGAATTCCCTAATTCACGCCTACGATGGAGAAGACGAAGGAGTTCTGGCTTTTGATTTCAAACTAGAGGGCGATCGGCTAATATTTGAATATGCCGATAACGGCAAAGGAATTGATCCAGAAAATCTCAGTAAAATTTTTGAACCATTTTTTACGACCAAAAGAGGTCAGGGAGGCACAGGATTGGGACTGCACATTATTTATAACCTTGTTACTCAAAAACTAAAAGGCACAATTAGCTGCACAAGTCAACTAAATAAAGGGACAAGATTTATGATTGAATTTCCCGCTAAAATGAGCAGTTAGTTATTAGACCGCCAACATGGATATAAGTTTTATATAGGAGAACGATATATGTCAGAAGCTAGTAAAAACCTGTTGGCTGCAGGCGATGACGAATTAATCCCAGCGGGCGACGATGAATTAATATTTGCCGAGGAAGACGAGGCGGAAGAAAAACCGCTAGAAGAAAGTTGGAAAATACTAATTGTCGATGATGAAATCGAAATTCATAATATTACTAAATTAGCATTAAGCGATTTTAAATTTGAAGGTAAAACTATAACATTTATTAGCGCTTACTCAGGAAAAGAAGCTAAAGAAATAATCCAAAATAACTACGACATAGCATTGATTTTACTTGATGTAGTTATGGAAACAGAAGAAGCAGGCTTGGAAGTAGTTAAATACATCCGCGATATTTTAAATAATCAAATTGTGCGAATTATTTTACGAACTGGACAGCCCGGACAAGTACCAGAAGATGTAGTAATTGTCAGCTACGATATCAATGATTACAAAACCAAAACAGAACTTACTAACAAAAAATTATTTACCACAGTAGTCACCGCCCTGAGAGCATTTAGATCCCTGAATCAAATCGAATCCAGCAAAAGCGAACTAGAAAAAATTGCCGCCGCCTCAGCCCGTTTTGTACCCCGTGAGTTTTTGAAATTTCTAAAACGAGAAAGCATCGTTGATGCCAGACTAGGAGACTCTGTACAAGCAGAAATGACGATTATGTTTGCCGACATTCGCTCATTTACAAGTCTGTCAGAAAGTATGTCTCCCCGAGAAAATTTTGAATTTCTTAACTCTTACTTAAGCCGAGTTGGCCCAGTTATCCGCCAGTACAACGGTTTTATAGATAAATATATTGGTGACGGAATTATGGCTTTGTTTCCTAACAGGGCTGAAGATGCTGTGCAAGCAGCAATTGAGATGCAGCAGCAAGTAAAAATTTATAACAGACACAGGCAAAACAGTGGCTATCAACCTATTTCGATAGGGATTGGCTTGCATACGGGGACTTTAATGTTAGGTACGATTGGCGAAGCGGAACGAATGGAAAGTACGGTAATTTCTGATGCCGTTAATTTAGCTTCCCGCGTGGAAGGATTGACAAAGCTTTATGGAGTTAGTATTGTAGCTAGCGTCCAAACCCTTTGCCGGATAGACGATCCTCAACATTACAAGTGCAGGTTTCTCGATCGCGTTCAAGTAAAAGGAAAACAAACACCTGTTGCTGTATTTGAAATTTACGATGGCGACTCGGCGACAATGATCGAACTAAAAGCACAAACTCAAACTTATTTTGAACAGGGAATTTTTTTTCACTACCAGCAGCAATTCGCGCAAGCAAGGCAAATGTTTCTGCGCGTTTTGCAAGTCAACAAGTATGATAAGGCAGCAGCTTTTTATGCAGAAAGGTGCGATATGTTGATGAAAAATGCAGTCATTATGACTCTGGAAGGAATAGAGATATAGGGAATAGGGCATGGGGCATGGGGCATGGGCATGGGGCATGGGGCATGGGGCATTGGGAGTTGGGAGTTGGGCCGAAAAGAATTAGGAAATGGGCATCACCTAAGATAGTGAACAGTGAACAGTGAACAGTGAACAGTGAACAGTGAACAGTGAACAGTGAACAGTGAACAGTGAACAGTGAACAAATAACTTAATTTATGCGCTTCAAATCCCTTGATGTTTTTCGCGGAATTGCGATCGCCTCGATGATTCTAGTCAACAACCCCGGCAGTTGGAAACAGGTGTATCCGCCGCTAGAACACGCAGAATGGCACGGCTGCACCCCGACAGACTTAGTATTTCCTTTTTTCTTATTCATCGTTGGCTGCGCGATGTCTTTCTCGCTGTCTAAATATATTCAAAATTATCCAAAAACCGAAAGAGAAACCTCAATAATTACACAAACAAAGGAAAAATCAGAATCCCCCAAAAACCCTCTTCCTTTTTCCTCCTTCCTTCTTCCTTCTTCAAATATTTACTGGCGAATTGCGCGCCGCGCCGCGATTCTATTTATATTAGGATTGCTGCTAAATACATCTTCGATCGCCCTTGACGTACTTCTCAACAGCGCCCCAGTGGAAAACTTCGGTAAAATCCGCATCATGGGAGTATTGCAGCGCATCGGCTTAGCTTATTTCCTCAGTGCGATCGCCATTCTCAACCTTTCCCCTCGCAATCAAAAACTGCTCGCGGTTGCCTTGCTTTTGGGCTATTGGGGCGCACTAACCGTATTTGCTGTAGGGGGGTACACTGCCGGCGAACTCACGCCAGAAGGAAATTTAGGAGGATATGTCGATCGGCTAATTCTCGGTAGCCAACACCTGTACAAAGGCGGCCCCTTCGATCCCGAAGGATTGTTGAGTACCTTACCAGCAAGCGTTACAGTCCTAATGGGCTACTTTACCGGAGAATGGCTGCGCGTACAGCCCATCAAAACCCGCACCAGTATCAACTTAGCAATCGGCGGCCTCTGTTGCGTGGTAATCGGCCACTTGTGGGGATTTTCCTTTCCGATCAACAAACAACTTTGGACGAGTTCTTATGTAGTTTTTACTGCTGGTTGGGCCTTGCTATTGCTAGCAGCTTGCTACGAAACAATTGAAGTGCGAGGCTGGAAATGGGGGAGGCTGTTTGAAATCATGGGAGTGAATGCAATTTTTCTATTTGTCGCCTCCGGTATTGTCGCCAGAATTCTGTTAAAAACTCATATCGGTACTGGTGAAAATGCTCCAACAACTTACAGTTGGATTTATGAAAACTGGTTTGTGCCGTGGGGGGGGCCGCTGAATGGTTCTCTGGCATTTGCCGTGACTGCGGTATTATTTTGGTGGTTAATTTTGTATGGGATGTACCGCCGTGGTTGGGCGATTAAAATTTGAATGGTGGGTTGTTAAACAAGCGCGTTTGCTGGTAAGTGGTGAGCAAGGGGCTTGACAATTAAAAGCTTTTTTTAGTATAATGTTTATATATTTTTTTACGGTTTTTGACGTGGATATTCTAATTGAGTCAACAAGGGAATTTGAGAAAGATATTGCGCTGCTAAATGAAGATGAGAAAGCCGCAGTAATTCAAAAAATTAATTATTGTGCCAGCCTTTTTCCTACTCAAAAATCAAATGTGTATCGCAAGCTGCGTCGTCTCCCGCTATCGTCAGACCTGAATGGTTACGAGTCTTCGCTTTATACGCTACGAATTTCTCAAAAACTAAGAGTGGTTTTGGCGGTTGACGAAGACCCAATTTTTGGGCAAGCTATTTTTACTCTTTTTCGAGCAATTCAACACGACGAACTCGATCGAGCGTATAAGGGTGTAGCAGAGTCTTTGTATCAAGACCTACTTCAGCGCGATCGAGAAACTGCCTAGATATAATCAGCTTAAGTTATGGCGCAAAACCTTATTCTCTGTGATGAATATGGCATTATTTACGAAGCTATGAAAATTTTGCCAGATGACGAGCTAAAGATTAGTTTTCTGGAAGCTTTAGCAGAACTTGAAGACCAGGAATGTCACAGGACGAGACAATTTCCCAAAACGAGACTGCATAAAGTTAAGGGTGTGAAGCAGGCAGTTTATCGTGCTGATATTGATAAAGTCTCAGGCTGGCGCATCCACGTTCAGTACGTCAACGGACAGATTCATCTCAAGGATATTATTGAAGGGCAAAGACACGACAATGTAATTGAGGTGATTAAATCAAAGAAATCCCGCTACCAGTAATCCTAGCGGGAGCATCTCACCTTTGCGGCCAAGCTAGAAATTGGAGTTTTGAGGCAGGAGGCAGGAGGCAGGAGGCAGAAGGAAAGAGGAAGAAGGAAGGAGCCACAAGAAGGAAGGAGCCAGAAGAAGTATTTTTACAAATATGAGATGCTCCCATCCTAGCAAAGATATAATCTATAAAAATCCAGTGGGGATTTAGCGATGGAAACTAACAGATCGTTCGAGCAAAGTGATACCTGGAGTGAAGAAGATTGTCTTGATGTCACAGCCTTTTCTTTGCAATACGCAGCTACTATCTTTCATAGCGACCCCGATATTTTAGGTGGAACTCCTGTCTTTATTGGTACTCGCGTCCCGATCGAGACTCTACTTGATTATCTCGAAGCTGGTGATTCTGTCGATGAATTTTTAGACCATTTTCCTAGTGTCAGGCGCGATCGAGCGATGGAAGTTCTCCCAATGATACGATCGCCACATAACAACATTATTTAACGTTTATTGATGTCCGCTTCCTCAACATCGATCGCCTGCAGGATCGGATTTCCGATCGCACCCCCGCCACAACTTCCACAAATTAACGCCCCAACCCCGCCCAGTTCAAGGATTTTGCCGATTTCTCGATCGCACGCCACCGATCGCTAACTATAACTGAGCCCTAATCGCTAAAATTAAAAAAAGATACGTAATAGGCAGGCAGGCGTCAATGATCCCAACAGTTATAGAACAATCCGGTCGCGGCGAACGCGCCTTTGACATTTACTCGCGACTCCTGCGCGATCGCATCGTCTTCTTGGGCCAACAGGTTGACTCAGACTTGGCTAACCTGATCGTTGCCCAATTGCTATTTTTAGACGCCGAAGACCCGGAGAAAGATATTTACCTCTATATCAACTCCCCAGGGGGTTCGGTAACAGCAGGTATGGGCATTTTTGACACGATGAACCACATCCGCCCCGACATTTGCACTATTTGTCTCGGTTTGGCAGCCAGCATGGGCGCTTTTCTGTTGAGTGCCGGCGCTAAAGGCAAGCGGATGAGTTTGCCTCACTCCCGGATTATGATCCACCAACCTCTAGGCGGAGCTCAAGGCCAAGCAACCGATATTGAAATTCAGGCTAAAGAGATTTTGTACCACAAACGCCGCCTGAACGAACATCTTGCCAACCATACCGGTCAGCCGCTTTCCCGCATTGAAGAAGATACCGAACGGGATTTCTTCATGTCCGCTGAAGAAGCAAAGGACTACGGATTAGTCGATCAAGTGATCGATCGCCGTCCTTCCGCCAGCCGCCCGATCGCCGCTGTCGTCTAAATGAAAAGTTAAAAATCAAAAATGAGGAAATATTCTTCATTTTTGATTTTTAATTTTTAACGTTCAAAAGTAGCTCTTTAATGGATAAACGGGGGGCGAGAAACCGGGTTTTTTACCCTAATCTTTGGTTCTCAACCTTAATCTCTGTAAAAAACCCGGTTTCTTTAATCCGGGAGCAACGGGGGGCGAGAAACCGGGTTTTTTACCCTAATCTTTGGTTCTCAACCTTAATCTCTGTAAAAAACCCGGTTTCT
>NZ_JAUBOX010000028.1:0-53741 GCF_036700445.1 Microcoleus sp. T3_B1 | reverse complement strand
TTAATCTAATAGCCTCCAGCGCCTTGTTTTGTTGCCGAATTACTAGGGCAAAGATTCGAGATATTGCAGGAAGTCGAACAATTCTTCTCGATTTAAGAAGTGCCGCGCTTCTTTGCCATAACCTTGTTTGAGATAATCTTTTCCTTGGTTGGGAGTCCAGCCCAACCGCTTGATTTCCTCAGTAGTTCTGCTGTAGATTTCCAGATATTCTAGGAAATCTACCAACTGTTCGCTAGAAAGCTCTCTCTGCGACGACTTGCCGTAATTGTGTTCGAGACAGTCGCTTTCCTGTTTTTTCTTCCATTGCAGGCGTTTGAGGATGGCGTCTATTTGGGCGATCGTATCAGAATTATCCTCGATCGCATCGCTGGGGATTCCCACTGCGATCGGTTGCAATTCCCTGACTTCGGCCGCACCCTGTAGCAGTTCACTTTGGCTAGAAGTCGGCACCTCCAGTTCCTGAAGTGGTTCGCCGTAGCTAGAAGAAAGCCAAGCGTCTGAGTCTAACTGCTTTGGTACAAACCCAGTAGCCTCGACGCGATCGACCGTTGGCGGCAGCGGTGCAGGTACAGGTGCGATCGGCTCTTCATTTAATTTCGCTTCAGTCTTGACAAAATTGCTTTGATGTGATTCAGGCAATTTGTCAGCAACAGGCATTTCTAGAACCGGAAGAGGTACACTTGTCGGCCCAACAGGAACCGGAACAGCAGGAGGAGGGGGAGGGGCAACAGCAGCAACCGGGGAAACGGCAGGAGGAGGGGGAACAGCAGCAACCGAAGCAACCGGAGCAACCGGAGCAACCGGAGCCGGATCAACACTCACGATCGCACGATCGGGCGCAGCAGATCCAAGAACAGCGATCGCTCGCAACCGGGCACGGTCTTCAGCATCCTCAACAGACTCAGCAGCCGACATAGCCGTAGCCAGAGTTTTGCCGTCAACCTGAACCATACAGCGAACAACAAACTTACCGTGATGAACAGTCAGCAACTCACAAATTAACTGTCCAGCGGGATAAAGGGCGCGAAATTCAGCAAACATAGTTTTTTGACCCCGAAACCAGAAGGGGCTTATGACGTGAACAAACCTGACGGTCAACTGAGTACAGTTAGACCGCAGGCTTCTTTTTCCTTTTTTTCAAAGGCTTTTTATAGTGAGGTAGTTCCACCCCCACTTGCTAATATAGTATCAGAGTATTTCCAGATCATCTTGGGCTATAAAAGAATAATTGTCGCTTTGGGTACCTACACCCGACGAGCCTTTGATCACGCGGGCGTAATTCCCAACGGGGTACGGGGCCCAGCGCTCAGATTAATCCCCTCTAAATATACCGAGGGACTTCCCGGCTGGTAGTTAAGTTTAGTACACAACCACGCATTAGTTGCTTGATTCTTCAACATTTGTTGAAAACGTGAGGGCGATCGTGTAAGCCCAGGTGCTTCTCATTCTTACAGACAAGTTTGATGAAATTCTTGCGGGGAGTAGGGGTTGGGCGTCAATCGATTTTAGATTTTAGATTTTAGATTTTAGATTTAAGCATTGACCCCACGGATAAATTCGGGGGCTCCTTTATCGGATACAGGTTTTTTATTTCTGGACGGATCAATCCGGGGGCTTGTATCCTGGATGCTTTCGGTCACACCCGCCCAAAAAGACAATTGAAATGCCCAACAGCTTAACAGAAAGCGACTCCGCAAGCTCGATCGTCCCAGAGATCGCGAAAATTTTTAAAATTACCCCAGGTCACGCTTGGCTCAACAACAGCTCAGAGAAAACAATTTTCTGAAAGCACCTATTCAACATACAATAAATTAAAGGTGAATCATCCGCGCAACCTTACACGCCACTAAACCCCATCCCACATCCGGCAGTTTAAGCTAACAAGCACCGGGCGTCATTTCTACCTATAGGAGATGACACAGCAACTAAGCAAAAGTAGTAAAAGTCTCCGGTTTTGTGTACCTGCACTTTCTACAGCACAGATTGCTCCCGACCCGCTCGTTGCACCTCCGTCCGCAAGGACTGATCGCGTGCAAAAAAACAGGGGCATCGCAGCAGCGAGCTACTAGCAATTTTGCCTTAAAGATCCGGTAAATTCTTTGCTAAAGCAAGAAGCAAGAGGCACTTCAAAAGGAAGAAGGAACAAGGCAGAAGGAACAAGGTAGAAGGAAGAAATGCAAATTTTATCCCTCTCCATGCCTCCATCGGCTCATCCTCGACTCAAGCCGTCGCTTTCAGTATCGAGCCATCTTTTAAGAACCGACAGGGGCTTTCTAATTTGCGAAGTGCTCGGCGCTGCTGACCTAAAAGCAAACAAACCAACGCTAAAAAATTGTATTGGGGAATAGCGTGCGGGACAGTTGTCTGCACCGTCAGCAGTCAGTTCAAGACAGACAGCAGACAATTCGCACGAAGCCGGTGTCGGGAGAGAATCTCAAAAAAACCTCGCGATCAAACAAGGTGGCTGTGCTCGCGTCTCCACCTATTAACCCGCGCATTTGTTGGGAAGCAGGCACTGCGAGGGCCCGAGGGGGTGCGGCTGATTCATTCTCTTGTAGGGGCAATCCCCCCGTGGTTGCCCCCATATCTGAAACCCCGACCCGCTCGTCTATGGGCTGGGCGGGCACGGGGAGTAGGGGTCGCACCGCCCCTACAAAACCCTGGTTTTTCTGAGAATGAAACAGCCCTGGGCCCGAGGGGGTGCGGCTGATTTCGCCAAAATTAGACTAATTGCTGGAAACAAGAGGATCGATCGCTACATGGAATTTTCTATCGCTGCACTGCTGGCAAATTTTACAGAAGACAAATTAGTGGCTCCTAAAGCATTGGAGAAAAAACTCGACTGCAACGACGCCACCAGTCAACTCAAACTTCAAATCGCATTAGAAGCTCTAGAGAAAATTGGCATATTAGTCAAAGACAAAGGCCGCTATCGCCGAGTAGCTGAAGACGACGTAGTAGAAGCAAAACTGCGCTGTTCGAGCAAAGGATTTTGCTTTGCAATTCAAGACGCCGAAGGCTCAGAAGACGTTTATGTGCGGGAAAGTCACCTCTCGACAGCTTGGAATGGCGATCGAGTCTTAGTCAAAATTATCAAAGAAGGTAGCCGCCGCCGATCGCCCGAAGGCGAAGTCATGCTCATCCTCGAACGCGCCAACCCCTCGGTACTCGCGCGAGTCAAGCAAACCGCCACCCCCACCGGCCGCGTCAGCTACAGAGCAATCCCCCTGGACGATCGCCTGTTGTTTGAACTAGACTTGCTCGCAAATGGCACAAATCTCCAAGAGGCGATCGACCACCTAGTACACGTCGAAGTCAAACGCTACCCCCTCGGCACCCATCGGCCAGTCGGCAAAGTAGTACAGGTACTCGGTTCCGACGCCGAAGCCGCTGACGACCTCGACATCGTATGCTGCAAACACGACTTGCCGCGATCGTTCCCCGCCGCCGTCATCAAAGCAGCCGAAAATTTGCCCAGCAAAGTCAAAAAAACCGACATCAAAAAACGCCTTGATTTGCGTAACATTCTGACTGTTAGCTTCAGCAAAAACGAACCGGGAACAACCAACAGCGAAAACGATGCCCCTCAAGCGCCGGAGGAAAATCTGTCCGAAGGAGGAGGCGAAAACGAGTTTGACCCAACATCATTCCTCTCCGATCCGCCAGTAGAACGCGCTTTGTCGATCGAAACCCTGAAGCCCGGCCGCTGGCAAATAGGAATCCACATCAGCGATGCCGCCGAGTACGTGCAGCCAGAAACCCCGATCGACCGCGAAGCCCGCAAGCGAGGCACCGCCGCCCATCTGGGAGAAAAAATCATCGCCGTACTGCCAGAAACCCTCAACGAGCGCTGCTCCCTCCTGCCAGACAGCGAACGGCTGGCCTTCAGCATACTGCTCACCCTCGACCAATCAGGAGAACTCCTAGAATACGAGATTCAAACCAGCGTCATTCAAATTGACTACCACCTCACCTACGAGCAAGCTCAAGCAATTCTCGAACCAGGCGATGCCGAAGAGCACCCTTTATCCTCCGCCCTCCGTCCTTTCCTAGATCAACTCGGTGCCGCCTCACAGGCTGCCAGACAGACAAGGCTCAAGCGAGGAGCTTTTGAACTAAATTTGCCCGACGCTAACTCTCACTTCGACGACGAAGGCGAATTAGGAGCTTTTGCAACGGCTCCCCCCGCCCAGTCGGCTGTCTCCGAGTTGATGGTACTTGCCAACCAAGCCGTCGCCACTCACCTGCAAGCCTTGGGAGTCCCAGCAATTTACCGCGTCCAGCCGATGCCAGACCCGGCAGACATTCAAGAGTTCATCAAACTCTCCAACAACCTCGGAGGCGAACTGTATCTCGAAACCGAAGAAGAAGTTTTGCCCTTGGACTTTCAGCGATTTACCCAGCAGTTTGCCGGCCTTAAGTCCGAAAGAGTTCTCACCTACCTGCTAGAAGACACCATGAAGCCCGCTGTTTACAGCACAACTCCCAAGCCACACTTCGGTTTGGGGCTGTCAGAGGGTTACACGCGCTGCACTTCGCCGCTTTCCCGCTACGCCGATTTGCTGGTGCTGCGGGTGTTGCAAGCGGTGTTCGAGCAAGGCCGCAGCAGCCGCACAACACGGGCGAAGGAAAAAGTTGACTTGCATCATTCCTCCTGTCACGGTCAAATTACTTGGAATGTTCTCCCGCCAGATTTGCACCACGAATTTGAGACCGAGTTCGCATCGGTAGTAGTACACCTAACCGAACGCGAAAGAGTTGCTGAAGACGCTGAAAGCGATTTGCAGGGATTGAAGAAAACTGGATTGATGAAAGAACGCACCGGCCAAACTTTCCAGGGTTTGATTACAGGCGTGCAGTCTTACGGTTTCTTTGTGGAAATTGAGGTGCGGCCGCCGGAGAGCGATATTCTGCGAGTTGAGGGATTGGTGCACGTTTCTTCGCTGAAGGATGACTGGTACGAATATCGATCGCGCCAGCAAACTCTGGTGGGTCGCAAAAACCGCAATCAGTACCGTTTGGGCGATCGGGTAGAAGTTCAAGTCAAGAGTGTTGACTACTACCGCCAGCAAATTGATTTAGTTGCAGTTGGCGGCGGCAGTCAAGCTTTTGATGATGATGAGTAGTTAGTTGATAGTTGATAGTTGATATAGCAATCCTGAATCATTTGTAAAAATATGTAGGGGTAGTGCTACCCCTACTCCCCGTGCCTACCCCAGTCAAGGCGGGGCAACCGGGCGTGGGTTTTGCCCCTACAAGAATTACACGAATCATTTAGGATTGCTATAGTTGATAGCTAACAGTAAAGGTAGGGTGCGTCGCCAGTTTCCAACTCTCGCCTGTTTCTAACAAACGTCTGCTGTTCAGAAACCGGGTTTCATCAAGAAACCCGGTTTCTGAAGTCCGCTTCAAGAAAAATCAGGCTTTTTTGCAAATATTGCGGTGCTAAAATTCGATACTTTCCAAAAAAATCAGGTTTCTGGACTCGAGTCAGTGAAGGATCTAGAGCATCTGTGAGGAGGTGGGGTGGAAGGCTTTCCCGCACACCAAGGCGCATATTTCTAGTCTCTCCGAACAAGACCAGCTTTTGGCTAAGTCTTTTTGATACCAAACATTTTCTAGCACTTCTTTGATAGATTTGCTGCGGAGGTTGTTAAATCCTTGCCCATATTTTTCAAACAGAGCGATCGCCTGGGTCATATAAGTGTCGCTGTAATGAGCGTATTTGGTCTGAGCTGTATAGCAGCAGGGCCACAGTTCAGCGTCAAAACTAACGTAAATTTCAGCTTTCTTTTGCGACTGGCAGTTAATTTCAATGCCCTGAAAATAATTTTCTAATCCTCCATATTCTTGGACGGCTTTGCGAAAGTTGGGGATTTCTGGATTTTGATACTGGGGTAAGGAAGCCGGCTTGAGTTCTACGGAGCTTTCTTTGTTCGCTTTAGCAGCTTTAGCCGGAGCAATTTCTTGAGCGATTTGGAGTTTAACGGCTTGCTGAAAAGCTTCATTTGCTTCTTCTATTTTACCTAATTGTGTCCAAATTTTGGCTAAATTTCGATACACTCCTGAAAAATTTGGTCGAATTTCCAGCGCTTTTTGATAGTGATAAATTGCGGGTTCCCATTGTTTTTGAGAAGCATAAACGCTGCCCATATTTGCATAAACTTCGGCAAATTCTGGCTGAATTTCTAGGGCAGTTTTATAGGAGTTCATCGCTTCCTCCAGACAGTCTGTGAGCTGTAGCAGATTGCCTAATGTTTTGTGAGCGACGGCAAAGTTTGACTGAATCTCAAGTGCTTTTTGACAAGCTAAAAATGCTTGTTCTAAATTTTTTTCCGCTAAATAATCTTCAGCTTGTCGGTGAAAATTGAGAGCTGCTTTTTCTAGGGTGATGGGGGTAGAACGATCGCGCTTTTCCTGCGTCTGGGAGTCCACCTCTGCGATCGCCTCCTCCTTTTCTCCGACTTCATCAACCTCTGACAGCGCAAAGCGAGACGTTGCTTTAGCTTGAAATTTAATAAACCCCAGTCTACGGGCCAAAGCGCGAGCTTCTTCGACTTGGTGTTGATTGTGTTCAAAGACTAAATATTGCCACTCTGCTTGGCCACCGGCGCCAATAAAGGCCTCGACGGATTCCATAATCCGGTTCCAGTTTGTATTGCGACGGTAGAGGTGGTTGGTATCCGCTAATCCATCGATGGCAAAAATAACGCGATCGTCTGGTTGATTCAAAATTTTGGCCAGTTGTCGCCACCAATCAGGGCTGCGTCCGCTACCATTGGTGTACATCCAAAGGTAATTGACTCCCATTTTGTGAAAATACTTTAGCGCCGGGAGAGTGGTATTACTCACCATCGCATCCCCAAAGTTGCCGCACAGGTAAATCCAAGACAACTGAGAGCAGAATTCTTTAGGGAAGATTCTCTTAATATCTGCTATTGTCAATTCTGTCATTGGCAAAATAGGGTTCCCCGTGCGCGGACACTGAGGACAACCGGCATTACATCGGGAGGTAATGTCTAATTGCACTATTTCGATATCTTCGTATCTTAAGAACATTGTCTGCCTCCCCTGATGTTAATAAAGTAAAGTTAGTATAGCAATCCTAAATGATTCAGATAAATTTGTAGGGGTAGTGCTACCCCTACTCCCCGTGCCTACCCCCTATCTATCGGGCAACCACGGGGAGTAGGGGTCGGATTGCCCCTACAATAATTATGAGAATGATTTAGGATTGCTATAGTTCTATTGTGACACAGAGTTGGTCGTGGCTATCAGGATGTAAGATGGAGCTGGGATCTGGAACTCTGGCGATCGCAGTTAGCCTTTGTTTTTGTTAACGAAGAATAGGGTAATGATAATCCTGGCGATCACAGTCGCATACTTTCTTGTAGTATCCGGGGGTGTTGCAGGTGGCTATAGGTTTCGCCTTTTATTGTTATTAAGAGCGATCGCCACGCAATCATTGAATTGATTGATGAGTGTTGTGGCTGTTATTAGCACCTATCGCGCTATTATAATTAGTGAGCTTATTGCTGGATAATTGCCCATGACTAATTCTGTTTCAGTCCCCGCCCAACCTCTAATTGTAGGAGTTACCGGTGCATCGGGACTGATTTATGCGGTGCGAACATTGAAATATTTGTTGGAAGCCGATCGCGCGATCGAACTGGTAGCATCGAAATCTACTTACATGGTTTGGCAAAGCGAACAGAACACTCGAATGCCCGCAGAACCGACGCTACAAGAGGAATTCTGGCGGGAACAAGCAGGAGTCGCCACAATGGGTAAACTTCGGTGTCATCCCTGGCAAGATGTCGGTGCTAATATTGCTAGTGGCTCCTTTCGCACCCAAGGGATGATGATTATTCCCTGTAGCATGAGTACACTAGGCAAGTTGGCGGCTGGCTTGAGCTCGGATTTGCTCGAAAGAGCGGCCGACGTTCAGCTCAAGGAAGGGCGAAAATTGGTACTCGTGCCTCGCGAAACGCCTTTTAGCTTGATTCACCTGCGGAATTTGACTACCTTGGCGGAAGCTGGAGCTAGAATTGTACCAGCGATTCCTGCTTGGTATCACAATCCGCAAACTATTGAAGATTTGGTAGACTTTGTGGTGGCTCGCGCTTTAGACCAGTTGGGGATTGATTGCGTTCCTCTCAAACGCTGGAAGGAAGAAGAAGGGAGTTAGTTGACAGTTGACAGTTGACAGTTGACAGTTGACAGTTGACAGTTGGCAGTTGACAGTTGACAGTTGACAGTTTGTTATTTGTTATTGATGATTTGTTAGCTAAACAGACGGGAATCCCCACACTATACCGCTTCGGTTAGTGTGGGATGAAAGACGCGGTGAGGTGAGGATTCGACCCGCTAAGCAATCTCACAGGCGCAAGCATTGAGAAGTGAGCGGGTGGATGACGAGACAAACAAATTCTTCGACGTGTCAATACTTGGTGGTAAATACTAGCAATTAAGGCTAGAAACCTCTCTTATTTTATGGATAAAACATTCACTCATGCACTTGACATCAAGTAACGTATTCGGGTACATTAACACTAATTGATGCGTAGCGACTGCAATCAAACATTTACTACTCAATGAGAACTTCTTACCAGTATCGATTACGTCCAACAAAGTTGCAAGCCACTGAGATTGACAGATGGCTGTCTCTGCTGTGCGCTCAGTACAACTATTTGTTGGCAGATCGATTTAATTGGTACGAACAAAATCGTTCTCCCATCAATGCGTGTCCGCTAGTTTGCCACTTACCCGAACTGCGGGAAAATCCCGACTATTACAGCCAGAAAAAGACGTTACCTCAACTCA
This sequence comes from Microcoleus sp. T3_B1, assembly GCF_036700445.1. Classification (NCBI taxonomy): domain Bacteria; kingdom Bacillati; phylum Cyanobacteriota; class Cyanophyceae; order Oscillatoriales; family Microcoleaceae; genus Microcoleus; species Microcoleus sp. T3_B1. Next base: position 44,918 of record NZ_JAUBOX010000028.1, on the reverse strand, counting down.
AGAAAACTCATCCTTGGTATGCCGGAGTTTACTCTCAAGTTCTTCAAGATGTAGTTAAGCGAGTTAAGGTAACTTTTGATCGTTTCCTGAAAGGTGATAGCAACGGGAAACGCAGCGGTAGACCTAGATTCAAGCCGCGTAGTCGTTACCGCACGTTCACTTACCCTCAAGTTAAAGACGGCTGCTTGCAAAATAACTTAATTAACTTGCCGATGTTCGGAAAAGTCAAAGTTATTTTGCACCGTTCAATACCTGATGGATTTAAAATCAAAACCGTCTCTGTCACCAAAAAAGCTGATGGTTACTATGCAACTCTCAGCTTGGAAGACTCGACAGTCCCGGAAATTAAACCAGATTTTAATCCTCAAAAAATTGCTGGCATTGATATGGGGTTGAAGGATTTTTTGACAACATCAGAAGGGGAGACGGTGGCGATTCCTCAGCATTACCGCAAAGCTCAAAAACGCCTGCGGACTATTCAGAAGCGAGTCTCGCGCCGTAAAAAAGGTAGCAGCCGGAGACACAAAGCAGTTAAGCAACTGGGGAAGTGTCACAAGAAAGTAGCCGACAAACGTAAAGACTTTCATTTCAAAACTGCTAACAATCTCTTGAAAAAATATGAGGTTGTTGCAGTTGAAGACTTGAATGTCAAGGGACTTGCTCGTACAAGATTGGCTAAATCTGTGTTGGATGCTGGGTGGTCAAGCTTTCTGTCGATTCTAATAAACAAAGCTGTAAATGCTGGTTTGTTGGTGATGACCGTATGTGCTTATAACTCTTCACAAGATTGCTCTAATTGCGGTGAAAAAGTACCTAAAAAGTTGCATGAAAGATGGCACGACTGCCCAAATTGTGGATGTAGTCTTGACCGCGATCACAATGCAGCTATCGTAATCAAAAATAGGGCGGTGGGTCATCCCGTCTTTAAAGCTCAGTTAATGTCCGAAGCAATAGCTGGAGTCGCTGAGAAGCCTACATTATAGCTGTACTCAGCTTAATGTAGGAGTATGTCACTTTTAATTAGCAATTAGCAATTACCTATTACCAATTACCAATATTTTTAATATGCGACCTGTATTTTTGCTAGTAATTGTGGTAGGGCTAACTATTTTTGCCCTGCAAAATGTGGAGCCGGCATTATCGCTGGTGTTTTTGGGAGTTCGATCGCCTGCTTTGCCTTTATCTATCTGGATTTTGCTGAGCATCGTGGTGGGAGCTATCACGTCTTTATTGATTTCTGGTTTGCTCGCTTTTTCAAATTACCTATCTCCAACGGGAGACCGCAGCGGCCGATCCAGTCGCAGCGGTCCCGATACTTTCCCAGAGGACAGGAGAACACCTTACACGCCACCTCCCCCTCCTAGAAAACAGGGAATTGACCCGGATCTGAATAGGGAAAATAGCCAAACTCAAGCTCCTGGTTCCTACCGAACTGAGTACGGCACATCGGCGGGTTACAGAGCCGGGACTTTCCTGCAAGAAACTCCGAACCCGGATGGGGCGAAGAATTACGCTCAACCGGGGACTTATGCAGCGGCAGACGATGAGGATGATTGGGTCTCAGATGGCTCAAAATCCGGCTCTCAAGGGGGTGATGACGATTGGGGGGACGATCGCGATTTTCCCGATCAACCGCAGGTAAATGATGTTCCAGCGGCAAATCCACGGGCTTACGAAGCTCAGCAGGAACCGAAAAGCAAGTCTTGGGCTGGCTCAGTATACTCTTACGGCTATCGAGATCCAAACCAGTCTGGGGTGGGACAAACAGAGTCTGTATACGATGCAGAGTATCGGGTGATCGTTCCCCCCCAAGAGGCGATACCTAAACCCGCTGATGAAACACCAATAAATCCTATGGCAGAAGCAGAGGATGATTGGGGATTGGATGAGGGTGATGAGTTTGATGACGATGATGGCCTCAGTGGCGGATCGATTAACCTGAAAAAATAGAAAAATATCGGAGGATTTGGCAGTGGATGGGTTGAGGGGAGTAAATATCTATCTTGTCGGGATGATGGGTGCGGGGAAAACAACGGTGGGGCGGATTTTGGCAAAAAAATTAAAATACCGTTTTTTTGATACTGATGAACTAATTGTTCGAGTTGCTAATCAGTCAATTGCTGAGATTTTTGAGCGAGAAGGGGAAGAGGCTTTTCGGGAACTAGAAACTAAAGTGCTCGGTGAGTTGTCTGCGTATCAAAATTCGGTCGTGGCTACGGGCGGCGGCATTGTGACGCGATCGATGAATTGGGGTTACTTGCACTACGGTGTAGTGGTTTGGTTGGATGTGCCTGTAGATCAATTGTACGATCGACTGCGTTCGGACACCGCTCGACCCCTACTGCAGGAGGGCGAGATCAAATCTAAGCTGCAAAGCCTTTTGAAAGAGCGAGAGCGTTTCTACACTCAAGCAGATGTCCGAGTCTATGCTGGTGTGGGCGAAAGGCCTGAAGCAGTGGCGACTAGGGCGATCGAGGAAATCCAAAAAGTTATCAAACCAGAAACCGGGCCTGAGCTCAATTGATACATTCAGAAAGCGATTTTCTAAGAAAATAACAGGTTTGTGGGGACTTTTGATACCAGTTCAAAAAAATAATGCAACTATACGCAAGCTCCAAACCACCACATTTATCAGTCATTCCCAAAATCTCAAATCTCAAATCTCAAATCTCAAATCGTAGGACTTCGGTGAAAATACTGGTTTTTGTCTGAGTGTCTCCGTTTAACCACCCAATATTTTGCAATCCACCGGGTTTGACTGGATGCGATGCGTAACTTTTATAAGTATGAGGATGTGGTGATGCGGAGATTTTATACAAGAACTAATGGCAGACTCATCTGATGCGTTAAAGCCGGCTATTGAGTTCTCCCTAAAAATAAAATGGCCCCACCGCTGAAGGGCTGTAGGGCGCAAGGACAGTTAAACGCTAACTTGATTGTCGGGAAATTTAGCATCAATGCTATCCTCCTATGTGACGATTTTACGATCGTCCATTCCCTCATCAACTCTCTCGTATCAAAAAATGTAACCCAGCACCGATCGAATTTAATCTGTCCTATTCTAAAAAAAATACCTCATGCATTCTGACTAGCAGCTCCCTAAAGCTGCTTTTTTATTGGGATGAGTTTTTGGCTGCGGGACTTGCGGGATTTGGGCAATAACATTTTGAGCAACAGTCGCTACAGTTCAATACTGCCCTAGGGGTTTTCAGTTCCACTCCCGGTGTGTCGGTAATTAGTAATTGGGAATTAGTAACGCGCAACGGGGAATCGGAAATTGAGAAGCTTTACCTCACGAGGCTTGAAAACTGCTATGATTACGGCGCGGAACGGGGAATTAATCCGGGGGTGGGGGATTGAAAAAAAATAAGCTGTATTTATTGATGGGCGAGCTGATAGTTTTGGGCTACATATCCGTTGCGAGTTATAGAATTTGGTTGGATGAATTTCCCGTTCCTCATTAAGAGAATACGAGCTTGCCTGTCCTTGACCAAAACTCGATCGCTCCGCCCAACCCCACACCTGTTAAAGAAATGGTAGCTAATACCGCAAAAGCCCGCCAATTCTTCCAACCAGACATTTGAATATCGAGTCTTGCCAAAGCTCCGGCTGAAATCAAGAGTAAACAAGTAGCAAAAAGGTGCAGCCAAGCAAAAACTACCACTGCCACAAAAGCTCCTACAATAATAGAAAGAAAAGCACCGATATCACTCGAAAACCACCGCAAAATTAAGGCTTTTATGTCTCTCAGTGGGAACGACAATGCGACCGCAAACACTAAAATTGAAGCTATGGCTAGAAACCAAGTCAGGTGCGGTGGAACATCAAACTCAGATAATTTCCAGCCAAAAGTGAAATAAGTAACAAAAAGTAGAGTTAGGGAAACCCAAGAGTTTTTTTTCATCCAATGGCACAATTAGGAGAACCAGGCAAAAAAAAGATGATGAGCCCCAGGAGTGTTTACAGGGCCTATAGGTTAGTAGAAATAGCTTGCACCGGACAGGTAGGGATGCACTGCTCGCAAACGATACACCGCGATCGAGCAAAACTAAGTTTAAAGCTTTCTGGGTCAAGGGTCAAGGCTTCTGTCGGACAAACCCCCGTACACAAACCGCAATCAACGCAGATATCTTCGTCTATGAGTATTTCCCGACTGGCTAGGGAAACGCCGATATTTTGCGATCGCATCCAGTCGATCGCCGCTTCTAGCTGGTCGATGTCCCCTGATAACTCTAGCACCAGTTTGCCCACTTGGTTCGGAGCCACCTGAGCGCGGATAATGTTGGCTGCAACATTAAAATCCTTTGCCAGTCGATAGGTGACAGGCATTTGGATCGATCGTTGGGGAAACGTCAGTGTTACCCGTTTTTTCACCCTGCAAGTCCTCGGTAATTTACAAACAATCTTTGTTATCTTCTGTTTTAGCGCACTTGGCCTAATTCTGGCCTCTTCAAAAATTTTTATGAGATTGGTCTGATTATCTCAAAATGTGCTATAATCTGAATCTATTATTTAAAATAAAAACATAGAAATCCAAGCGCAATTTATTTTATGACCCAGAATTCGCCCAACTCAACTGTCGCCCCCGCCGCCAAAAATCCCGAAACAAAAGTCGCCACGCGCCTCAGAAACTTATTGATCGTGTTAGCAGCGATCGTCCTTTCAATATCCATCTTCTTCGGGCTGCAAACCCAAACGCCGTCAAGCAGTCTCACCGACATGGCAAAAGCTTCAACGCCATTAGAAACAGCTTTGGTAAATGGCAAACCGACACTCATGGAATTTTATGCTAATTGGTGCGGTAGCTGTCAGGCAATGGCTAAAGATCTGAGCGAAATCAAACAGAAATACGCCGAACCGATGAATTTTGTGATGCTGAATGTAGACAATGACAAATGGCTGCCAGAAATCACAAAATATCGAGTAGATGGCATTCCGCACTTTGTCTATTTGAACGATAAAGGCAGCGCCGTTGCTGAAACAATGGGCGAAATGCCACGCACTATTATGGAAGCTAACTTAGATGCTTTAATTGCAGGAAAACCTCTGCCACACGTCCAAGCGGCAGGTCAAGTTTCTAATTTTACTCCACCCACAGGGCCTGTGAAAACAAGTAGCTCCGACCCCCGTGCCCACGGATCTCAAGTACAGTAAATGAAGGAAGTTCGGCAACGGATTCTGTAACGGATGTAACGGATGTCAGGAAGAGGGAAGAAGGAATAAAGAAGAGGGAAAAGGGAAGAAGACTTTAGGAACAGGCAAGATGCCTGTTCCACAAGAAAGTTTATTTGTTGTGGAACAGGCATCTTGCCTGTTCCTGATGGCGATAACTTAGAGAGATTCAAAAGCCCCTGGCAATTTCTGCCAATCTGCGTTTTGGGCGATCGACTACCTCTAAAGGAATATTCAAAAAAACATTTTTGACAATTTATTAAAATTTATTATACTACTTGTCAGGTGCGGAGCGTAAATATTCTCTCACTCCCGATACACAATAAAGCCTGACCGAAAACAATTTAGTCGCCAGCCCCGCGATTCATTCCTTTGCAGGCTGACTGACGGGGTAAACTTTTCAATTCTTTAATCTAAAATCTAAAATCTAAAATCGAATGACTCCCGACAAAACCGGATTCAGTATTAGCGCGACAGCCATTCGCCGCCACATCGGCACCCTCATGCTGACACTTGCCATTATAGTCGTGGGCATTTTCTACATAACCCAACTGCCCGTTGACTTGCTGCCCTCCATCACCTATCCCCGCATCAGCGTGCGCTTAGACGCCCCCGGAGTCTCCCCAGAAGTGGCAGTTGACGAAATTACCCGCCCCCTCGAACAAGGACTTTCAGCAACAGAAGGAGTCACGCAAGTTTTCTCCCGCACGCGGGAAGGACAAGTCAGCGTCGATTTATTCTTTAGACCCGGCGGCAATATCGACCAAGCCCTCAACGACGCTACAGCCTCCGTCAACCGCATTCGCAACCGACTTCCTGATACAGTTGAATCGCCAAATCTATTTAAATTTGACCCTTCTCAACAGCCGGTTTACGAATTTGCCCTGACTTCAGACTCACGCCAAGGGGTAGATTTGCGGGTATTTGCCGATGAAGAATTAGCCAGGGAAATAAACGTGATTCCCGGAGTCGCTTCCGTTGACATTTCCGGCGGCGTTCAAGAAGAAATTCAAGTTAATATTGACCTGAATCGGCTGCAAAGTTTAGGAGTTAATCTCAACGACGTTTTTAATGCTTTGCGTTCGCGCAATTTAGACACTTCCGGCGGCCGGCTGCGGCAAGAATCAAACGAACCGCTGACGCGCACAATTGGTCGCTTTAAAACAGCCTCGGAAATCGCCAATCTTTCCTTTCAAGTATCCGGTTCCAACCCGCCAAAACGAGTCTACCTGCGCGATTTTGCCCAAGTCAATGACGGTACAGAAGAACAGCGAGTCAAAGTTTTTCTCAATCAAAAACCAGCCGTTAAAATTAGCATCTTGAAACAGCCGGACGCCAACACGATTACTGTTGTAGACGGAGTGAAAAATCGCATCAAAGAAATGCAGGATTCCGGGTTAATTTCGGCGGACATGACCGTAGTTACTACCTTAGACGAATCCAGATTTATCCGCAATTCCTTAGCCGATGTGGCGAATGCGGGGGTTTCAGGGGCAGTGCTGGCTGCGATCGCAGTTTTGTTCTTTTTAGGTTCCCTGAGACAAACCCTGATTATCTCTCTGACTATTCCCCTGTGTACTCTAGCAGCCATTATTTTAATGCGGCTGTTCGGCTTGTCGCTGAACTTGTTTAGTTTAGGGGGTTTAGCGTTAGGAATTGGTCAGGCGATCGATACCAGCGTAGTTATTTTAGAAAATATTGTAGTCGGTCTAGACAGCAACCCTCATCTGAAAAAAGGCAGAATCAAAGATCGGAAAGAACGCACGATAGAAGAGTCTGTATTGCGGAGTGAAGAAGTAGAATCAGCAATGATTGCCTCCACTGCCGCTAACTTAGTATCAGTGCTGCCATTCCTGCTGATCGGTGGCTTCTTTTCGCTGCTATTTAACGAATTGATTTTGACAATTAGCTTTGCAGTAGCAGCGTCTCTGCTAGTAGCTTTAACTGTAGTGCCGATGCTGACTTCTCGCTTGATGGGAATGTCTTATTCCAGCGGTATCAGTCAGTTCGGGCCGATAAAACATTTCAACCGCGGTTTTGAAAACGGCACGCGGGCCTACGGTTCAATGCTGTCAAAAGTGCTGGGTTTGCGGTTAATTATCATTGCCCTCGCTTTTGTGATTTTAGGCGGCGGCACTTGGGTGATGGCAGGTCAAATCCCCCAAGAAATTTTGCCGAGAGTTAATACAAGTCAAGCCCGATTATTTGCTTTGTTTCCTCCGGGTACTAACTTGGAAACAAATCAAAAAGTGGTTGCCGCCGCCGATAAACTTCTGCTCGCACAGCCAGAAACAGCGTACACTTTAACGACAGCGGGAGGGCTGCTTTTCGGCAACAATACAGTTGAAAATTTGCTCAGGGGAAGCAGCACAATCACGCTAAAACCAGGTACGAATACCATCGCTTTTACGGAAAGAATGACTGAGGAATTCAAGAAACTTGACGTTCCTAAAGGAACTCGTCTGCGGCTAGTTCCAGAATCGATTAGGGGTTTAGTTTTAACTAATTCCCCAGTGCGGGGCGGCGAAATTGATGTGGTGGTTCAGGGGCCAACTGAAGAAGTATTGCAGCAAGCAGGTCGTCAGATATTAAAAGAATTAGATGAGAAGGTAAAATTAGCCCGGTTTCGCCCGGACGGAGACGCGCCGCAGTCAGAAGTGCAAATTCGTCCAGACTGGGAAAAGGCCGCTGTGTACGGGCTGACGGCCCAAGACATTGGGGAGACCATTCAGACAGCAATTGAAGGTGCTGTTCCGACTCAATTGCAGCGGGGAAACCGCTTGGTAGATGTGCGGGTGCAGTTCGATCGCACTTCTGTAAAATCTATTGCTCAACTCGGACAAATTCCCTTATCTGGCGGCAATAATAGCATCGTCCGTTTAAGCGATGTGGCAAATATTACGATCGGCAAAGCACCAGGAGAAATTCAGCGTCTCAACCAGCGACAAGTTTTCTTAGTTGTAGGAAACTTGAATCGGGGCGCAAGTCTCGGCGATGCTGTCCAGCAAGTCGATGCAGTTTTATCAGAAATGAAGTTGCCGCGAGGAGTAAGCATTGTGCCGAGTTCTGCTGCTGAAACTAATCAGCAATTGCAAACTTCTCTAAAACTTTTGGGCGGATTGGCGACTTTTTTAGTGTTTGTAGCGATGGCGGTGCAGTACAATTCCCTGGTTGACCCGCTGGTGATTTTGCTGACAGTGCCACTGGCGTTGGCGGCGGGAGTATTCGGGCTTTATGTGACCAAAACTGCGATCGGTGCGACGGTGATGATCGGTGCAATTTTGCTAGTGGGAATTGTGGTGAATAACGGCATCATTATGATCGAGTTGGCGAACCAAATCCTGGAAGATGAAGGAGTCGATCGCACAACAGCAATTCTCAGGGCGGCACCTCAGCGCTTGCGGCCGATTTTGATGACAACTATTACTACAGTTTTGGGTTTGTTTCCCCTAGCTTTGGGAATTGGAGAAGGTTCGGAGTTTCTGCAACCTTTGGGTGTGGTGGTGTTTTCGGGTTTGTCGCTGGCGACGCTGCTGACGCTGTTTATTATTCCCTGTTTCTATATTTTGCTGCACGATTTCTTCGGGATGTTTGCAGGGAATAAGAAACCGCACGGGGTTGTTATTCCCCTGCAGAAGGCGGGGAGAAAGACTCCGAATTTGTGAAACATAGCGTCAGAAAATACCATAGAACCCCATTCTTACACATACTGTAGGGGCGGGTTCACCCAGAGTTTTAAAGGATACCAAAAGACTCAAAAACCCGCCCCCACCCCGCGCGAAACTCCTGAAGATTGATATTGGTGCAAGATTTGAGTGGGTGGGGGCGGGTTTATTTAACCTGTTTGCAGCCCGCTCGGCTATTGGTGAACCCGCCCCTTGTATCTTAAAAGAGTGAGTCAGGCGATTGCCACGTCATTGATTCGATCATACCGATAATCAGGCGATCGTACCGACAAATGGGCGATCGAGCCGACAAGTGGGCGAGCGAGCCGACCATCAGTCGATCGTACCTTCTTCTTGGTAAATCTAAAGAAACAAGAAAAGTTTCTGACTAAGATGCAAGTTTCAGCAGAAAGTGTTCTTCAAGGACATCAGAAATCGGTGAAGTTGGCCCGCCCCTTAGACTTTCGCAAGTCTGTTGCGTAGATAAGCTCCCATTACTGATGACAGGCGCACACTAAACTGGACAGTATCTTAGGATCTCGGCATGATCGGGAAAGCCTGCATTGACAAGGTTAGTATTCAATTGCCTGTCGGTTCTTTCATAAATTGGAGTATATCTGGAGCCAAAAATGACATCAACAGTCTTAGGTATAGACATCAGTAAAAGAGACTTTCACGTCTCATTACTGAAAGAAGGTCGTGCAACTAAACCCAAAAAATTCACTAACAATATTCAAGGGTTTGAGAGTTTACATAACTGGCTTCAACAACAAAGTGTAGTCGAACTCCATGCTTGCATGGAAGCTACTAGCATTTATGGAGAAGCCTTAGCTGAATTCCTCTATGGGGCTAGCTTTTTTGTTAGTATAGTCAATCCAGCTCGTATTAAAGGATTTGCCAAAAGCGAACTTTTGAGAACTAAAACCGACTCCGTAGATGCAGCACTCATTGCTCGTTTTTGTGCGGCAATGAAACCGTCTTTGTGGACACCTACCGCGCCGGAAGTTAAAGAATTACAAGCCCTGTTGAGACGGCTCGAATCAGTCACAGAAATGGCTACTCAAGAGCAGAACCGTTTGGAAACAGCTACGCCAACTGTTGCCGACCTTACACTGGCACATTTGGAGTACCTAAAAGAACAACAAAAACTAATCAAAAAACTGATTAGTGACCATTTTGACCAGCACCCACATTTAAAACAACAGCGTGACCTCTTGACTTCAATTCCAGGAATTGGTGAACAGACAGCATCCGTATTGTTAGCTGAAATTCGTGATGTTTCCGATTACAATAATGCCCGTCAATTAGCGGCTTATGCGGGTTTAACACCCTGTGAACGGAGTTCTGGGACTTCGGTTAAAGGCAAAACTCGTTTGTCTTGTACCGGAAATGTCCGACTACGAAAGGCGTTGTATTTGCCTGCGGTAGTGGCGATGCGTCACAATCCGTTACTCAAAGCTATGAGTGACCGATTATTGGGTCGTGGGAAGGTCAAAATGCAGGTGATTGGTGCTTTGATGCGGAAATTGGTGCATTTGGCTTTTGGTATTTTAAAGTCCCAAAAGCCTTTCGACCCCAATTATTTACTTGCTACCCCTTGACAGGTCAAGACAGTATCTACAGGTTAATAGAAAATGGTGCAAAATTTTAGTTAAAATAGAGTCTATCAACGCAGTAAACTTAAATATCTTTATGCTGATTTTACCAAAATATGAAAAACAAATTGACTGGTCGTTCTCATATATAAATCAACGCACTGATTCCGAGTGGACGATTGCGACAAGTTGCGATAGCAAAAAAGTCACTTTAGTCGATCGCAACTTGTCGCCAAAATACGAATACCAGCTTCCCGACGAAATTAGCTGTTTAGCCATTAGTCCCAAAGGCGATTTGCTGGCAGCAATTATGGCAAATGGCAATCATTTAGCAATTATGACAGCAGAAAACCAGCTAGTTTTTGAAGAACAGCTACCTAACCCTCCTGTTAAGTTTTCGTATAACAAAAATGGATTTCAGGACTGCTGGTTTGATGCAGACGGCGTGCGTTTTTGGTGCATGAAATTAATTGAAGGCGGGGAAGTCGAGATTCAAATTCGCGATACCAATTCGTGGCAAATTCAACGACAACTTTTGCTCGAAGACCCTTTTTGCTGGAGTTCCTTCTCGTTTCACCCGCACCCCGAAAATCAAATTTTAGCTCTTTGGGCTGCCGCAGGTCAGGACGGACAGCAAATCTACTGGCTTTATGACGATGGTACGGAAATTCACGCCGTGGAGGTTCCATGTCCCGATGACACAGGGCCTCCAGAATTTCATCCTGCTGGTGGCGAATTTGTGGTTGTACACGATTGCGATCGACAAATCAGCAGATTCAGTTTTCCTGAGTGCAATCTACTTGGAATATGCGAATGCCCTTGTCCTGATTCGGATGACAGGTTTAGCTACTCTACCTACCTATCAGACGATCGCCTTCTAATTAACACTGGTAATGGGAGAATGTATCTAATCGATATTGAAAAAATGGAAATGTTAGATGAACTGATTTTAAGCGGTCATGAACCGCGTCCTTCTCAAGAACTTTATCCTAATCTCAAGGATGTTGAAGAAGGACTTTGCAGCGACTTGGACCGCTTTTATCGATTTGATTCAGATAGTATTCTTTCCGTTCACTCACAACTGCCGAGTCAAGAAGCTGACTCTACACAGAAGACATTAGTTATCTTTGGGGGAAAAGAGCTGTTTGGTTCCTTGACGGAGGTACAACAATCCGCACCCTACAGTCAATTATTCATTCAATCTTTAGGCATTTCTTAAGGATTTTCAATACAAAACGCTTTTTGTGCCGTGTTAGCTTTTGACTCGCTTTCCCGCAGTCCGACAGGGGTTGAAACCCCTGCCTCATAGCGAAAGTCGGTTAAAACCGACTGTAGATTTTGACGGGAAGTGCGAGGGATTTTAGTCCTCTTTGAGAGGACTTTAGCTATGAGACAGGGAATTCATTCCCTGTCGGACTGTCGGTTAAAACTGAGATATTGCACCATTCTCAATTAGACGTAGGGGCGGGTTCGCCAACAGCCTTAAAGCTTGCAAATAGGTTCTATAAACCCGCCCGACCCCACGAAAAATCCTCTTATTGATATTGCTGCAAGATGTCGGTTAAAACCGACTGTAGATTTTGACGGGAAGTGCGATCGATTTTAGTCCTCTTTGAGAGGACTTTTGCTATGAGACAGGGAATTCATTCCCTGTCGGAATGTCGGACTTACCAACAATACCGCTACTGCATCTGATGTGAAGTTGACGCGGCAATAATTAGTGGGTAAGGTGCGTCAGTAAAAATTCTATGACTCCCAAAAGAAATTCCCGACTGACGCACCCTACGAGAATTAGTGTGTTTGACATCCGAAAGTCTTTGTGTTACACTTGTACTACATAACAAACTTGCAAAACCAACTTAAACAAAAATGCCCTACGAAAAATTAGACATATCAGCCCCAAAACCAGTATTATCTTGGGCAAATCACGCCCTGGGCGAAAAAGAAACCAAGATGACCGCAAACGTAGCATCTTTGCCCTTTGTATTCAAACACGTCGCACTAATGCCCGACGTACATTTAGGAAAAGGTGCTTTAGTCGGTTCAGTAATTGCCACAAAAGAAGCGATTATTCCGGCGGCTGTGGGCGTCGATGTGGGTTGCGGTATGTCTGCGATAAAAATGCCATTCAAAGCTCACAAATTAGAAGGCAAACTCAAACAAATTCGCCTCGATATCGAAGCCGCAATCCCTGTGGGATTTTCGGAAAACAAAGAAGTAGAAACAACTGTCACCAACTGGCAAGGATGGGGCGAGTTTAAGGAACTTCATCAAGGTGTGCAGCACCAAAACAATAAAGCCTTAAAACAAATGGGTTCCCTCGGCGGCGGTAATCATTTTATTGAGGTTTGCGTTGATACTGAAAACTTTGTTTGGCTGATGCTGCATTCCGGTTCTCGCGGCATTGGAAATTTGCTCGCACAGCAGCATATAGAGACGGCTAAAGATTTAGCTAAACTGGCAGAAATTAATCTGGCTGACAAAGATTTGGCTTATTTTGTAGCGGGTACGCGGGAGTTTGCCGCTTACTGGCACGATTTGCAGTGGGCGCAAGATTATGCTCGTTTTAATCGCGATGTAATGATGAATCGGTTTAAGCGAATTGTGGAAAAGCACGTCGCGGGTGGCAAATCTGTTAAGCCGTTATTAGAGGTGAATTGCCACCACAATTACGCGGAAAAAGAGGTGCATTTTGGCGAAGATGTGTATGTTACTCGCAAGGGTGCCGTGCGCGCGGATGTTGAGGATTACGGGATTATTCCGGGTTCGATGGGGGCGAAGTCTTTCATTGTTAAAGGGAAGGGAAATGCTGAAAGTTACTGTAGTTGCAGTCACGGTGCGGGGCGCTTGATGTCTCGCACTCAAGCGAAGAATGTATTCACTCTCGATGATTTGGTGCGGCAGACTGAGGGGGTTGAGTGCCGGAAAGATGAGCAATTTTTAGATGAAATTCCGGGGGCTTATAAGCCGATTGATGAGGTGATGAGTCAGCAGTCGGATTTGGTGGAAGTTGTGGCGACTTTGAAGCAGGTGGTTTGTGTCAAGGGGTGACAGAAACTGGTTTATTCTTTTATATGTTGCACCATTCTCAATTAGCCTTTTATGAACAGGCAAGATGCCTGTTCCACAAAGAGTAGATTTTCTTGTGGGGAGTAGGGGTTGCGCTTCTAGCCCACCCAAAAAAGGATTATTGAGAATGGTGCAATATCTCAGTTTATTTGTACTTCACTTAGCTAAAAATTGCTGTATAGGAAGAAGGGGGAAATTGAGCTTAACTCGATTTCCCCCTCTTGACAAACGCTTTGTTTTCTGAAGCTTTTTCTCTAACACACCATGTGTCTCGACTCAATTTCTAGCAAGCGCAGCAGTGTTTCATCGCCCTTGGCTTTGGCTGCTTCCTTTCTACGATCGAGAATATTGCAAAGATTCGCCCGGTGCACTTGCGCCACTTCCATAACTGTTGGGTAAGATTTAACCGCCCCTGGGGCGTTAGCTGCTGCGACATTCCCATCGCCAGCTTGAGCATCTCGCTTTTTGGTATAGTGTGGGCCGCCGTATTTTTTGGGGTTGGGAATGTGTCTCGGATACCGATAGTTCCAGTTTTGCCCCCGGTATTTGCCCGCGACTTCGCCTTCGACCATATCAACTGTCGGAATGTCGTACTCGTAGTTTGAACCGCGATAAGTGAGTTTCATATTTTTTGATCCTTATATTTATGGAGATAAAAAGGGCAGTCAGGTCAGGGTTGGTTTTCTTGGCTAAAACTTTTTTAGTTTCTGTATTCAATTATACGGTTTTTTGAGATGAATCGGTTGTGTTTACAAAAATTAATATTTGGAGGGGGGAGACGGCAAGAAAAAACCCGCCGCAGCGGGTTTAATCGAGTTTTTGACTAATTCGAGCAGCACCCGGAGCGAAACTGCTTCGCTTGGGCAGAACTAGCCAACTGTCACCTGATCGGTTTGCACGCCTGCGGCACCTTCTTCAGCAGAGGCGATCGCCACCAACTTGTCGAGAATTTCCTGACTGGGAACTTGACCTTTGAGAACAACCGTGCCACTGAGCTGAGCCACATAAACAGTCTCGATATCAGCAACTTCTGGATCGCTGTCAAAAGCTAAAGCCACCCGCTTCGCCAGGCCGCTTTCGTCAAAATTTCCGTCTGGGCCGACTTTAGCAGGAGCGATGGATTGCGCTTGTGCTGCTTGCTGTACTACTTGTGCCATCGGTTCAGCCTGGGGTGCAGGCTTTTCGAGTCCGAACAGTCTTTTAAACCAACCCATAGTATTTGAGTCTCCTGAAAATACACTTTTTCCAAGATAGCTCTAGAATTCCAAAAGACTCGTAATTGTTGCAAAACTCAGCGAAATTTATCAAAATGTTTTCCGGTAGACTTTCACAATCTCAAATCTCCCATGATATGCAGATGTTGATTTTGCTATTTTATGTATAGGACGATCGCTACGCCTTGGATTGCAGGCCAGTAGTCGAAATAGTTCCCACTTTTACCTTGAACAAACTGCACAGCGCGCCGGAATACATTCCCGGTTTGTTTAACTACCCAGGACATCTTGTGCTGGTCATCGAAGTGCGATCGCTGATACAGGCACTTTGCCCTGCGCTTAATTGAGGGTAGTCCTGCATATACGCTGTAAATCTAATTCTTAACTTTTTATATCATTTCTGGTTACACTCATACATGATGTTGACGGTTGACAGTGAAAAGTCAACAGTCAACAGTGAACAGTCAACAGTGAACTCGAATTGACTATTCCGATGCTAACGGATTTGATATTAGATAATATTGTTCTGCTTCCGACCAATTCAGTTTAAGCAACGAATCATCTCCCCATGTCAGCTTGAGACTCGGCTTAATTGCTTCCACGCCCAAAGCGCTAATAATCTGCGCTGCGACAGCTTTCGCCAATAGTGGCGGTACAGAATTTCCGACTTGGCGAAAACCGTGCCATTTTGTGACGTGAAATCTAAACCAGTCAGGATAGGAATGCAGTCGCGCAGCTTCTCTGACTGTAATGCACCGAGGGGCGATCGGGTGAATCGGTCTCGGAGAAGTATAAGCCCCCCTGGCCCTGTCGGTTCCGGCCCTGAGAGTGTTGCAAACTCCGTCGGGGTGAAGCTTGTAAAAACGGCTGATCGGCTCTTTTTCGCCGCGTTTGGCCGCCTGAAACCTTTCTATACATTCCTGAGAATGTTTAGTTCGTAAACTAGAAGAGAGGATTTGTCTATCGTACTCGCGATCGTAGGAATAATCATCATCCAAACCATCGATTCCGCGCATTATACTCGCATAAGCGCTGCTCTTTCCGTACTCCGCGATTACCCAATCTCGGTGCAGCAAATCGCTGTACTTTTCCACATCCGGCAAATCTCCAATCGCATCCCAAACTGTCGGGACAGCAGGTAAATTAATTTTTTTATAGCGTTTAGGAATTTTAACTTTCGGCAGTATAGTAGTTTGCTGAGGGTATTTGGGTAGCTCATAACCTTCTTTGCACCCAATCAAAAACAATCGTTTGCGAGCTTGCGGCACTCCATAGTGAACAGCGTTGAGAACTTGATAATTTTCTTCTACTTTATAGCCACGTTTCAGAAAAGAGCTAATTAAAACATTCAGGAGTTCTTTGTGTTCTCCTGATGCAATTCCCGGCACATTTTCCATTACAAAAAACTTGGGTTTTAGCTCCAAAACTAAGCGCTGAAAGTGAAAAATTAGAGAATTTCGCGGGTCGTCTACCTCGCGCTTGCCCATCATGGAGAATCCTTGACAGGGCGAACCGCTGATTACTACGTCTATTTCGCGCCGCCCGATCGCCGATTTTTTCCTAATTTCTGATCCCGTAAGCTGTGTGACATCTTTGCACAGAATAGAACACAGCGGGAAATTAAACTCGTGTGTGGCGCAGTGAATAGGGTCAATTTCGACTGATGCAAGTACATCAAAACCTGCTTGTTCAAAGCCCAGGGTCATGCCGCCCGCGCCTGCAAATAAATCAACAGCGATCGGTCGCTTTTTCCGATTGCTTGGCATAACATTTCAATAACAAAGTTGCTTTAATTTGCTGTATTTAATTTAACATTTTTCATTATTTCCGCAGCGGCCCGATCGCACACACCCACATCTCCGAGACTTTCGCGCATTTCCCGATAACCTGCCAAAGTTTGCTGGCGTCGATCGGCATTTTGCAGCAATTCCAGTGCGTGATTCACTATATTTTCCGCAGTCGCCTCGTCTTGCAGCAACTCCGGGACGATCGGCTTCATTTGCACCAAATTGGGCGGAGACATAAAAGGAATCGAAAATTTCAGCACGTGGCGAGCAATAACCGCCGTAATCGGACTGACGCGGTAGGCAACAACTTGCGGAACGTCGAGCAAAGCTAGCTCCAGATTAACAGTACCAGATTTAGCGATCGCCAGATCGGCAGCAGCCAAGATTTCCAGAGTTTGATTTTCTAACAAAGTAGCCCGCAAACCGTAATTCTCGATCGCCTGTTCAATTTTGCTGCGAAAAGCTTTGTTAGCCAGCGGAATCCAAAAATGAACTTCCGGCAATTTAGCTTGAATAATTTGAGCTGCCTCAAATATAACCGGCATCAGGTACTTGAGTTCTTGGTGTCTGGAAGCGGGAATTAGGGCGATCGACACCTGTTCCGGCCCAATTCCCAAAGTTTTGCGGGCAACTTCCCGGCTGGGCGCAGATTGCATTCTATCCACCAAAGGATGACCAACCCAACTCACTTCGGCTCCTTTTTTTTGATAATAACAAGCTTCTTCGGGGAAAATTGCCAAAAGTTGGTCGCAAATATTGACAATCAGCTCAGTATTGCGAGGAGAAATCGACCAAACCCATTCTTGAGGTGCGATGTACCAAACCACCGGCAAATCAGGCAAATAGCGGCGGATGTAGCTGCCAATACCGAGATTTGGAGTCAAATAATCAATCAATACAACAGCATCGGGGCGAAAGTTTTTGAGATATTGTTTAGCTTTTTGCTGAACTTTAATCGTGGGCCAAATATACGGCACGGATTCTATAAGGCCCATAGAACCAATGCCCACAGTATCGCCTAAAATAGTAGCACCCGCTTCCGCCATACGAGGGCCACCCAATGCGGTTATTTCTAGATCAAAACCAGCCGCGACAGCGTGACGTTTTAAGGCTGCAACTAACAAAGCTCCTTGCAAATCGCCCGAAACCTCACCAGTGCTGATAAAAATTTTCATATTCTGACTTTATACAGGTGAGATGTTGGCTAATAACTCGGTAACAGCATCATATTGATCGGGCATATTAGCACAGCGTAGCAGTAATTCTAAGTCTAGATCGGGAAGGAATGTACTCCTGGCAATCTGCTCATAATTTTCACCTGTTAAGTAATAGAGAGATAACTGACTATTTTCCCAAAACCAGACTTCCCGAACGCCCAATCTTTTGTAGAGTTCTAGAGTATTTATCCCGCCACTGGTAATTACCACTTCAATAGCAATATCTGGGACTATTTTTTGGGTTCCTATATCATAGGAATCATCCGGCTCTTTTCTACCGCCTAATTCTCTGTTACCTAGAGTCGGGCCGCCCTTGCCGTAAAATCGAATCCCGTTTGCTCTCATATATGCCTCTAGGAGCATACAGAGAGTTTTCTTGATTATTTCGTGTTCGGGCGAGACAGTCATAATTTGCAGTATTTTATCGAGATAGAAAAATTTCACACCTCTGACATCTTTAAAAGCTGCTTCTATCGCTTCAAATTGCTCCCAACTAACATCTGAGAACCTGATGCAGCCATCTTGTTCTGTTTCAGGGGATGTAGATTTGACTGAAGTATATACATTCATAGGGCAACAGTCGCTTAGTTCATAGGTTTATTCTACCTCATTCACTTTTTGCCAGGAATCAAACCGCGCCGCCCTTTGGTTATAGACTGCTGCACAAATCTCCGCAGGTGCTGCAAGTGGGCGTTTTCTGGCAACAAATCCAACTGTTCCAAAGCTTGATTGAGAGTGTAGCCAGAATGATATAGAATACGAAAAGTTTTCTTCAAAACTAGCAAATCTTCTGCAGTAAAACCAGCGCGATCGAGGCCTATTTTGTTGATGGCTCGCACTCTCGAAGGATTCCCCTCGACTAGCATATAAGGAGGTACGTCTCGATCGATCCTGCTCAAGCCGCCCACCATAGACAAGCGGCCGATGTGGACAAACTGGTGAACGCCCAAAACACCGCTCAATCGGGCTTGAGACTCGATTTTAACGTGTCCGGCTAAGGCTACAGCATTGGCGATAATTACTCGATCGGCGATCGCGCAATTGTGTCCCACATGAACATAAGCCATCAATAGATTATGATTGCCAATAGTCGTGCTTTCCCCGGCTCCAGTAGCGCGGTTGATTGTCACATATTCCCGAATTTGATTGCTGTCGCCAATTTTCACCCTAGTCGGAGAACCCTCGTATTTCAAATCTTGAGGTTCCAAACCTATCGCCGCACCGGGGAAAATTTGATTGCGAGCACCTATTTCTGTTAGCCCGTCGATAATTGCATGGGCGCCAATCTTAGTCTCCGGCCCGATTTTCACTCTTTCCCCAATTACAGCATAAGCTCCCACTTCTACAGTCGGGTGAAGTTCAGCACCGGGATGAATCACAGCAGTTGGGTGAATCAAAGTAAGCATTTTTCAGTTGTCAGTTGTCAGTTGGCTGTTGTCTGTTGTCTGTTGTCTGTTAGCTGTTGTCTGTGATTAGCTACTGATTAGTCCTTACCAATGCTTTTCGGCCCTGAGCAGGGCATCGGCCTGCGCTGGCCAATGCTCAATTTAATCTACCATCGAAAACGTCAATTCTCCTTCACAAACTTTTTGTCCGTCTACTTCAGCCAGAGCCTGCATTTTTGCGAAGCGACGGCGTTTTACCCACAGCAATTCTACAGTCATCAGCAACTGATCGCCCGGTACAACCTGACGACGGAACTTGACTTCATCAATTCCGGTAAACATCCACAATCCTTGCTTGATGTCTGGCAACTGAGCCAGAACAATACCGCCAACTTGAGCCATAGCTTCGACAATTAATACTCCAGGCATAATTGGTCGTCCGGGAAAATGCCCTTGAAAATGCGGTTCGTTGAAAGTCACATTTTTAATTCCTACAGCCTTCTCGGACGGCACGTAATCAACAATCTTGTCAACCAGTGCAAAAGGATAGCGATGAGGCAATAATTTATGAATTTCTTCGAGAGTAAAAGTAGATTTAACCGCTGGAGAATCATCACCGTTCTCGGTGGGAAGGGATTCAGAATTAGCAGTATTGAGGGTGTTAACTTCAGTCAGCGTAGACATTACTTGAAGACTTTTGAGTGTGGTATTGCAGAAGGCAGAAGGAAGAATAAAGATGCAATCTTAACAGATCACCTGTTTTTTCCTAACTTTTATCTAGGGTAGCTAGAGCTTCCGATTTCAGGGCTTGGGCGAGTTGGACGTGCAGGTTGTGACTGGCTTTGTAAGCCAAGTAGTGAGCTTTTGGCCAAGTTCCTAGCAGACTGAGGTCGCCTACTAAGTCTAAGATTTTATGGCGCACCGGTTCGTTGACAAATCTCAAGGGCGGGTTGAGCCAGCCGGATCGATCGCAAACTAGGGCGTTCTCTAGGGTACCACCTTTGATCAAACCTGCTTGTCGCAATTGGTCAACTTGGCGAGCAAGTCCAAAAGTGCGGGCTGGGGCGATCGCCGTCGCAAAACTTTCTGCCTCTGGCGACCAACTGTACCATTGATTGCCGATCGCCTGTTCCTCAAAATCAATTCCGTAACTAAATCGAGTTTCGGCTGAGGGTAAAGCCGCTGCAAAAGCATCCCCGTGGCGCACCCAAATTGGCTGTTCTAGGACGAAGGAGGAAGTGGGGGCTTGCTTCGATTCTTGAGGAACTAAGCCGGTATGGGCGATCGCCTCTACCCAAACCAGAGCCGAACCGTCCAGCAGCGGCACTTCCGGCCCCTCAACCTCTATTCGAGCATTATCCGCTCCCATCCCCGCCAAAGCCGCTAATAGATGCTCTACAGTGCGAATTTGAGCATCGATACCTGCCAGTTCCGTTGAAAGTGCAGTCTGACAAACCGCCTCAATTTTTGCAGGAATTATCGGAGTACCAGGCAAGTCAACTCTGACAAAATAGCGGCCTTTCCCAACCTCCGCAGGCAAAACTCGGACGCGAGTTTGTTCGCCGCTGTGCAAACCGATTCCCGACAGTTCAAATTCAGATTTTAGGGTGTGAATAGTCATTTGGAATAAGGAAAAAGGAAGAAGGAAGTTAACCGTAGTTAACTCCTTAACCACATCCTAAGATGTGCTTAATGCCCTCGACTACAGCCACCACCGCTGCGATATCTAAAATTGCCTGGAAGGGCAATATTATCGACTCGAAGCTAGCTCCAATTGCAAGACCTGCTAGAACCTTTGCTGCTACGATTGAAATAGCTGGCAAGTTAGCTGTAGCAGCAAAGGCTAAAAGTCCCCCATTAGAGCAATAATTGCGATTAACTCCGGCTGTCCGACAGTACGACAAGAGCTAGTTTCTGCTATTTGAGTAAATTGCAATAACAGCATCGGAAAAAATGGAGTCATATTGGGCTGGTGGTAAGGTTCTCTACGATTGTAACAGCCGCAACAGCGTCACAGTAGTTAACCCGTAGGGTGCGCCGGGCCGCGCACCTTAGATATGATTCGTAGGGTGGACCCAGACGCAGCTTAGCAATTACCAATTAGCAATTACCAATTAGCAATTACCCATTAGTAATTACCTCTTACTCCTAACTAATGACTAATGACTGCTGACTAATGACTCTTCGTTAATTAGAATCGCTCACCAATCCCAAAGTGAATTTGATTGTCGCCAGTGTCGTTGATACCGTAATCGATCCGGATCGGCCCTAAAGGAGATTGAACCCGCACGCCGAACCCGTAACCGTAACCGCTACCGGGCTTTTCGCGGATACCGGCCGGGTCCCCCGGGACATCTTTGCCCGTGCCCAAGTCAGTGCCAGCATCCAAGAATAGTGCTCCGCCGATAAACGAAATAATCGGGAAACGGTACTCAACGCTGGCTTCTAGGAAGCTGCGCCCGGCTCCCATGTCGCCTTCGTCGTATCCGCGCACCGAGTTGGCGCCGCCCAAGGCAAAGGCTTCGTATGGAGGCAAATCTCCGAATACGGTGCCGCCCCTAAAACTGAATGCCAGGGTTTGAGGGCCGGCGGTAAAGTTAGTGTACTTGACTGGTAGGTACAAGCTGTAGCTGGCCCGCAGGCGGTTTAAGAGGATGCTGCCGGAACCTACAGGAATCGATTGTTCCATCCCAAATCTGAGCAGGGAACCGCTAGTGGGGCGGAGGGGGTCGTTGCGCCGATCGCGCACTGCACCTGCTTGGAATGTTGTCAAGTCGTCTGAGCCAGAATTGCTAAAACTCAACTGGTTGCCGAGTTCGTCCTCGGATTCGCGCCTGCCTTTGCGATCGGTAATTGAGACTCGCTGGTACTGCAAGCCGACTGAAGCAGTCCACTCCGAATCGGCAAAAGGATTGGCCGACAGGGGACGGGTGAAATTGATGCCGGCCCCGGTGCGATTGATGCGGGGTCGATCCTCGTTGGGCAATCTGACTTCCCGTTCGCCGCCGTCAAAAATCACGCTGATCGATCGTCTTCTAAACGCATTAATCGTATAAGAAGTCCGGTAAGGATCGCCCGCAATCCAGGGATCTGTAAAACTCAGGTCAAACAGATTTTGGCGTTCCCCGATTTGCACCTCAGCGCCCAACTTTTGGTTCCTACCTCTGAAGTTTTGCTGCTGGTAACTCACCGTACCGAACAAACCCGTCGCGGAACTCAAACCCGCACCCGCGGCTAGAGAACCGGTATTTTTCTCAATGACGTTGACAATTACCCTTGCCTTGCGGGGGTCAGTCGTTCCCGGTTCCAAGGCAAGTCGCACGTCTTCAAAAATTCCCAAACCAAACACCCGTCTCAAATCCCTTTCCGCCTTGGTGCGGTTAAAGATGTCTCCGGGCTTGAGTTCTACTTCGCGGGTGATGACAAACTGACGGGTGTTGCCTCCGATCGGCTGACCCGTGGCATCTGTTGCCTCTCCCTCCTTGTTCAGGAAGCGGACATCAACGGATTCGATCTGGCCTTCTGCCACTACCAGGGTGACAGTGCCGTCGTCTGCTACTTGCGGGGCATCAGTGATTTGCCCCAAAACATAGCCGTTCTCTTGATACCACGCATTAATTTTTTTCACTCCCTCTTCAAAGCGGCGGAGGTTGAGAATTTTGCCGTATTGATCGCGGAAGCTTTCGTCAATTACGCTTTGGGGCAGCACTTGCTGACCGGTGATTGTCACTCCCCGCAATACCGGATTTGGCTGCACAATAAAAGTCACCCGGACGCCCAACGGGGTGTCTTCCGGTACTGCCCGCACGTTTCTAAAAAAGCCCGTGGCAAAAATGGCGTTGATGTCTTGTTGCAGTTGGCTGCGGTTGGTCGTGCGTCCCGGTTGGGTGCTGATGACTCGGTAAATTTCGCTTTCCAGGTCTTCCGTCGCCCCGGTGACTGTAACTTCTGCAACTAGCACTTGCGGTTCTGCCGCCCCAGCGGGTGCGGGCGTTTGTCTGGGCTGCGGTGCTGGGCCAGGGGGCAATGGGGGAACGGTGTCGGTGGGCGGTCTGGTCGGGGCCGGTCTGGTCGGGGCCGGTCTGGGGGTAACTTGGGCGTTTTGAGCGATCGCCCCTGATTCCTCTGGTTTCCCTAGCTCTGCTGCGATCCAGGCGGGCGTTACAGCCGCTTCCTTGGGGGGGAGCGGGGTGCCGAGTTGCGCGTCTGGCAGGGCGTTTTGGCTGCTAGAGGCGGGGGAGGGGTTGGATGCTAGCTGGGGTTGGAGTTGAAGGAGCGGAGGTGAAACCGGGGAGGGCGGGTCTGTGACTAGGTTTGGGGGCTCCTCGCCTTGTCCTCTGTCAGGGGCCGTAGCTATTGTTAGGGCTTCCCCTTTGCCGGTTTTAGCGGCTTTGCGGTTTTGAGGAGGGTTTTGGGTTAATTCTGGAATGGGGCGATCGGGTAATTCGATCGACGGGGCGGGCCGGGCGGCAGCCAAAGCTTCCTCTGCAGATTCAGAGTAGGATGTTTGGCCGTTTGCAGAATTTGATAACCCGAATGTTGCTGAGGCAGTAAAAACTGCCACCAATACAGCAGATAAACGCATTTTTGTTCACTTTTTTGGGCAATTCACACACCACATTAGTCATTATTCATTAGTCATTAGTCATTAGTTATATAAGTCGGTGGAATTTCGCGCTGACCGCTAATTGATGACTGTTGACCGCTGAGCTGACATCAAAGGCACAAGGGTGACAAACTGTGCAATTGTAGCGCATTGTTAAAGCCTCTAGACTTTCTGAGCTAGAACCCGTTGGAGAACTTGCTGGTAAGCGGTTTCCACCGATCCCAAGTCCCGGCGGAATCGGTCTTTGTCCATAACACGGGCGTCGGGGTCGGTTTCTGCGTTGTCCCAGAGGCGGCAGGTGTCGGGACTGATTTCGTCGGCGAGGAGCAGATTTTGATGTTGGTCGATACCGAATTCTAGTTTGAAGTCTACTAGGGTGATGCCGCACTCGGTGAAAAATTCTTTGAGTATTTCGTTAATTTCGCGGGCGGCTATTTCTAGTTGGTCTACTTGTTCGGGGGTGGCTAGCTGCATTAACTGGAGCCGGTCGCGGGTCAGCAGCGGGTCTCCCAAATCGTCGTTTTTGTAATAAAACTCCACCAGCGGGGGATTGACTATTGTGCCGAGGGCGAGCCCGGTCTGCTTGCAAAGACTGCCGGCGGCAATGTTTCTGACTACGACTTCCAATGGCAAGATTTGGACGCGACAGACTCGCATTTGGTTGGGGGCCGGCGTGTCGATGAAGTGGGTGGGAATGCCTTTGGCTTCTAGCATCCGAAACAGGTGGGCGGATACGGCGCAGTTGATTTCGCCTTTGCCGACGATGCTGCCCCGTTTCTGGGCGTTAAAGGCTGTGGCGTCGTCTTTGAAGTGGGTCAGCAAAATTTCGCTGTCTTCGGTGGAGTAGAGGATTTTGGCTTTGCCTTCGTAGAGTTTGCGATCGGCTGACATGGCGATTAATAATAAGGTAGATGAGTTTTAGATTTTACCGTAGCTCGATCGGGCGTTATTGGCGAGTTTTTGGATCTCGGCTGCGCCCCTGAGAGCATGAGGGGCGAGTACACCTGCCGGTAGATACCGTCATCGGCCCCGGAATAAATGATTCTTGACCAAAAAAATGGGATACAAGCCTCCCCCTTCTAGGGGGACTTTCGGCTCGGAATCTCTCAGCGAGGTTTTTGCATTAAACAGCACTGCATTTATTCAGGTCGGCTCTACAATGGCTGTATGTTAAATCTAACCTACGAGTACAAGCTCATTCCTACCGATACGCAACGCCAGACTTTCGACCAGTGGCTCAATATTTGCCGCAAGGTCTACAACTTTGCATTGCGAGAACGAAAAGATTGGGTTAATTCTCGTAAGTGTGATATCAACTCGTGCAGCATGAAGCAGGAATACATGATCCCTGCTGATGCACCGCGTCCAACCTTTGCGGGCCAATGCAAATCATTAGCCCAAGCAAAGAAGTTAATTCCTGAGTTGAAATTGCCTCACACCCATGTCTTGCAGCAGGCGTTGCGCCAACTAGAAGCAGCGTTTGTGGCAATGTGGGAACGAGGACACGGTTTTCCTAGATTCAAAAAGCGGATGCGCTCCGTAGTGTTCCCTCAATTGAATCTAGAATCCGTTAAACAGTTTGATGGTGCCGATTGGGTCAACCTACCCAAGATTGGGTTAGTTAAAATGCACCTGGATCGTCCAATCCCTCAAGGGTTTGAGGTTAAGCAAATTCGCGTTGTTAAGAGGGCTTCTGGCTCCTCGGCCATGCTCAGTTTGCAATGTGATATCAAAGTACCTCAAGCCTCACCTTCAGGACATGGATTAGGGATTGATTTAGGGTTAAAACATTTTTTGGCAACTTCTGATGGTGAATTGATTGATAGACCTAGATTCTTTGTGGATGGACAACGCAAGCTGAAATTGCTGCAACGTCAACAATCGCGCAAGAAAAAAGGCTCTAGAAAGTTTCGTCAAATTCATCACCAAATAGCGAAGCACCACGAATACATCTCGAACAGTCGCTCATACTTTCATTTCAAGACTGCACATCATTTATGCAACGCAGCCCAAACAGTATTTGCTGAGGATTTGAACCTCAAAGCAATGTCAGCCGGAATGTGTGCCAAGCACACGCTTGATGCAGGGTTTGGTCAGTTCTTGAATATCTTGAGCCATGTTTGCTTTAAGCGAGGTGCGTACTTCGCGTCTGTAAACCCGAACGGAACAAGTCAAACTTGTCCAAGATGTCAAACCCATACAGGCAAAAAAGAACTATCCGAACGGGTACATAAATGTCAAACCTGTGGCTATGAAACGAATCGAGATGTTGCAGCCGCGCAAGTGGTGTTGCAGCGTGGATATACAGCGGTTGGGCAAAACGAGCGTGAATTTTGGGGAGGGGAAGCTACATGAGTAGTCCCAATGAACCAAGAATCCTCGTGCCTTCAGGCCGAGGAGTTGTCAAAAAGGACAATAGAGATTAAACCTGCTGGGTTCGCGATCCGTGCTGGCTAAACCTCCCCAACGAGACTGGCGCTTAAAAAACATCTATAAAATGGCTGATTTATGCAAGACAAAAAAATTCATATTCTCTTGGTAGAAGATGATGAGGTTGATGTGATGAACGTCCGGCGAGCTTTCAAAAAAAATAACATCGTCAACCCCCTCTACATTGCTGCCAATGGATTAGAAGCTCTGGCAATATTACGTGGAGAAGGAAAAATAGACCCTCCAATGCCTCAAGCGCGCCGGTTGATTTTGCTGGACTTGAATATGCCGAGAATGAGCGGGATCGAGTTTTTGCAAGAATTGCGACTGGATGAATGTTTGAGGTCAATTCCGGTAATCGTCCTCACAACTTCTAATGAAGATAGAGATAAAGTAAAAGCTTATAATTTGAATGTAGCGGGCTATATTCTTAAACCTGTGACTTTTTCTAACTTCGTGGAAGTGATGGCTACCCTCAACAGATACTGGATGCTGAGCGAAATTCCCTAAACCAGGGAAAATTTAATAAAAAAATTTTCAAGGGGGGTTTGTGATTTTTCAGCGATGCAGTTGTTTTAATTCCGTTTTCTCGACAGCAGCTTTTTCGGAGTAATCCACAATTCGGTTTTTATGGACAAAATTCTCACAATTCTGATAGTTGATGACGATGCAGTTGATCGAATGGCGATCAAAAGATCGCTCAAGTCCGCTGGTGTTTCGGCAGAAGTTACTGAAGCAGAAGACTGCGCGGATGCCCTGGCCCAACTCTCGGTCAGCAAAAATTCTACTCAGGCTACCGCGAAACTCTCCAAACAAAATAAATCTCAACCTTTAAGCGAGGTTGAGGAGACAGAAAATGGGCTGCTATTAAATCAAATATTTGAGTGCAAATTTGACTGCGTATTGCTCGACTACGGATTGCCCGACGGAGACGGGCTGAGTTTGGTAAAAAATCTACGAGAAGCAGGGCTGAAAGTTCCCTTAATTGTGCTCACAGGTCAAGGCGACGAACAAATTGCTGTGGAATTGATGAAGGCTGGAGCTTCTGATTATATTGCTAAAAATAAGCTTTCTCCCGATAGTTTGTCTCGCAGCGTGTACAATGCCATGCGCGTTTACCGCGCCGAATCAAAGGCGTTTGATGCCAGTCAAAAACTTAAGGAAAGTGAGGAACGGTACAGGTTAGTTTTAGAGGGAGTGAACGACGGAATTTGGGATTGGGATTTAAGTAAAAATGAGGTTTATTGGAACGATCGCCTTTTGGAAATTATCGGTTTGTCGCGAAAGCAATTTGGCAGGACTATGGAAGCTCTATACAACCGCTTGCACCCCGATGACAAGGAGGGAATCGTCGCGGCGATCGCCGCTCACTTGGAACAAGAAATAGACTATAATGTAGAATTCCGGCTGCTACACTCGAACGGTGTTTACCGCTACTGCACTTCTCAGGGAAAAGCTCAGCGGAATTCCCAAGGAAAACCGCTGCGGATGGCCGGTATGATTAGCGACATTACTCAGCGCAAACAGGCGGAAGATGCTCTGGAAAGGGAACGGCTGCAACTGAGACAAATTATTAATTGCGTGCCTGTAGCAATGGCGATGTTCGATACACAAATGCGCTATATGGCTAATTCTAAAAAATGGGTTAGTCAATTTGATTTGGAGTTGCCGTCCCTGAATAATCTCAGCCATTACGAATTGTTTCCAGATACCCCCAATCGCTGGAAAGTAATGTACCAAGAAGTGCTCAAAGGCAAGGTAGTTTCTGTGAGCGAAGATGCCTGGGAACGAGCCGACGGATCTGTTCTGTACCTGCGGTGGGCTGCTCACCCTTGGTACGATCCAGACGAGAAAGTCGGGGGAATTGTGATGGTGGCCGACAAGATTAATGAGTTGGTGGAAGCGCGGGAAACTGCCTTAGAAGCGAGCCGGGTGAAGTCGCAATTCTTGGCGAACATGAGTCACGAAATTCGCACTCCGATGAATGGGGTTTTGGCAATGGCTCAATTGCTGCTGCGCGCTCCTCTGGAACAGAAACAGCGGGACTGTGCTCACACGATTTACCGCAGTGCTGAACATTTGCTGACTGTTATTAATGATATCCTCGATTTCTCTAAGATTGAAGCGGGAGAAATGCGACTGGAAAAGTCTAATTTTGATTTGGATAGTTGCGTTGAGTCGGTGATAGAAATTATAGCGCATTTGGCAGAAGAAAAAGGTATTGAATTGAATATTTTAGTTGATAGCTCAGTGCCGAGGAAGTTGGTGGGCGACTCGGGGAGATTGAAGCAAGTTTTGCTGAATTTGACCGGTAATGCCATAAAATTTACCGATCGCGGTCAAGTTCTAGTTCACGTAACTGTGAAACAGGGCAACCGACAGGCAGACGGTAGACAAGAAGCAAGATTGCTATTTTCCGTGCGGGATACTGGCATTGGAATTTCGGCCGAAGGGCAAACAAAGCTGTTCCAATCTTTTTCTCAGGTAGACGATTCTCCGACTAGACCTTACGGCGGCACGGGTTTGGGTTTGGCTATTTGTAAGCAGTTAGTGGAGATGATGGGAGGGGACATTGGAGTTCGCAGTTTGCTAGGTAGCGGTGCTACTTTTTGGTTTACTGTACCTTTGGAAAAACAGTTGCCAGTTGAGCCTCCCGATCCCGAACTTGCGGGCAAGAAGCTGTTAGTAGTATCGGAAAGCGCTTTGAGGAGGGCAGCGGTGCGATCGCTCGCTCAAAGTTGGGGTGCCCGCTGCGATGAGGCAGAAACTGCTACTGAGGCTTTGACTTGGTTGAACAAGGCCCAGGGCGCGATTTCTCAGAATTCGGGGGAGAGGGAAAAAAGCTGGGATTTGGTGCTTGTGGACTTGCAAATGCCTGAGTTGGATGCGGAGGAATTTGCTAGGAAAGTGCGATCGACCTCGAAAGTTGGCTCCTTAATCGCCATGACTGCTTTGCGAGAACAGCCCAAAGCTGAATCACTTTGCAGTCAGGGTTTTAACGGATATTTGATCGAGCCCGTGCGGCCAAGCCGCCTGCTTGAGGCAATGCTTGCGTCGGTTAAGGGAACTGGAGAGTTTGGGAGGCTGGAGGCTGCTAATACTTGCAAATTGCCAGCAGTTAATTCTCAATATGTTACTCCCAATTCGCTGTCATCGCTGAGAATTTTGGTGGCGGAAGACCACCCGATCAATCAACAAGTTCTGGTCGAACAGTTGGCAGTTTTAGGCTATCAGGCTGACTGCGTGGTCAACGGTCAAGAAGCGCTGGATTGGCTGGCAAAAAAAAGCTATGATTTAGTGCTGATGGACTGTCAAATGCCGGTACTTGACGGTTACAAAGCGACGCAAAAATTGAGGGAAATAGAAGGAAGCGATCGGCATACTTTTGTGATGGCTTTAACTGCTCATGCTATGCCGGGGGAACGAGAAAAGTGTCTGGCGGCGGGGATGGACGATTATCTCAGCAAACCTGTAGATTTAGATGCTTTGGCGGCGGCTCTGAAAAAGTATGAAGCCCTAAATGTTCAGGGTGAAAATAAGTATGGAGTAAAAAGTATTAACTCTGAAAATAAATCTCAATTAGCAACAAATTATACAGAACTTGTGGAAAAAGCGCAGGTTGTGGCTCTGCCGACACCAAGGGCGATCGCACATCAAACTTGGGAACATAGAGACTGCGACGGGCTGTTCGACAAGAGCAGATTAGAGCAACTCGGACGAGTTAATATTAAATTGCCAGAGCGACTTTTGCAAGCTTTTGTGGCAGACGCCCAAGCGGACATGGCTGCTGCCAAACTAGCTCTAGAAGCTAAAGATTGGCAAGCTGTGGAATATCAAGCCCACCGTCTCAAAGGAACATCTGCTAATGTGGGAGTTGCTCTGATGTCGGATTTGGCCGCACAATTGGAGCATCAAGCGCGAGGATTTCAATCTGAACCACCAGAGAGGGAATTGTTAAATATGGAGAGGGTTGAGAACATATTAGTGAGTTTGTCCAGTCATTTAGCCCGGGTTCAAGAATTTGTGGAAACTCGAATGTTTGGTTAATATGTCAGTCGATCGTAGTCGATCGTAGTTGATCGTAGTCGGCGATTGAAATCGCGCCTACACAAACGAAGTCCGCCTACGCGGACTAAGAAATAAATTCTTTCTTTCTTCACTCTGTGTTCTCTGCGTTCTCTGCGGTTAATTAAAAAATAAATTAATTTAGCTATGACTTACGATACCAGTACAAACACTATTTTAGAGAGCGAGCCATTAGAAAATAATGGAGAACTGCTAACGCCTTTGATGGTTTTTGCTCGGAAAGTGTTGCAGGAAAACGAGGCTATTTCGGAGAAAGATTATGTAGCCGCAGTGCCGTACCCCCCAGACGAAATTAATAATTTTCGTGTTGACAACCTAGTAGAAAAAGTGGCTCGCTGCTGTCGAGAGAGCAAGGTTGGGAAAAAATTGCCAACGGCTTTTTACGTTCACGTTTCGGCCTTACCAGCACTCAATCCTCTCCTCATAATTTATGAAAATTGTGCCAGAATAAATATAGAAAATATTGAGGAAGCAACCTTAGTTAAGTTTCAGCTTCATCAACCTAAAATATCTTATCTTTTTTACCCTGATTTCGATACAGATGCTCATCCTGCTTTGCAAACCAGCATCCAAATTAATCTAGCAACAGGGGAAGTTAAATATTTCGATTACAGCAACAGCGAAAACCCCCCGGTTTTGCACCGTAAGGAAACTTTTGTAGCTGCGGATTATCCCAATTACGAAAAGTTTGCTCGACTCACTCGCTGCGAGGAAAAGTGGGGGCTGCTTGACAATACTAGCGTTATCGGCACTCGCGAAGGTTGGCTCAAATATTTGGGATATTGCGGTGTAGAAATCCAAGATCATACTGTTGTCGAGCGTTTGAAACAGGAGAATAGTGAGCTATCAATTCCTAAGATCGAGCGACACAAAGCTGCAATGGTACGCAATTCGCTTTCTAAACCTCTGCGTCTGGTTTTAGAAGCTGATTTAGCGAGGGACGGGGCGACTTTTTTTGATTACGGTTGCGGTTTCGGCGGGGATGTTAAATATATTGCACAAGAGGGTTATTCTATTGCTGGTTGGGACCCATACTATCAGCCGGATACTCCGCGAATTTGTGCTGATATTGTGAATATTGGTTATGTGATTAATGTAATTGAATCTTTGGCGGAACGACGAGAAGCTTTGCTGAATGCTTGGGAATTAACTAAGAATTTATTAGTTGTAGCGGCTCAAGTTTTGATTGACGATCGCCAACAAGGTCAAATTGCTTACGGGGATGGGGTGATTACTTCTCGGAATACTTTTCAGAAGTATTACGAACAAGAAGAGTTGAAGGTTTATATCGACCAAGTTTTGAGTGTGGATGCAATTCCTGTTGCTTTGGGGATTTATTTTGTGTTTCGGGATGCGGCGGAGGGTGAAAGTTTTCGTGCTTCTCGGTTTCGATCGCGCTTATCGACTCCCAGGGTGCGATCGCAAGTTAAGCGGTTTGAGGATTATGCGGAAATGTTGGCTCCTTTGATGGCTTTTGTGAGCGATCGGGGCCGCCTTCCTGTTAAAGGCGAACTAGCGGAAGAATCGGCGATTAAGGAGGAATTTCACAGTTTTAATCGCGCTTGGAGGGTGATTTTGCAAGCAACGGATGCGGATGATTGGGAGAAAATCGCTGACAAGCGCCGCCAAGATTTGCTGGTATATCTCGCTCTCAACGGTTTGGGCGATTCCCTACGGGATAGCTACGCTTCACGACCTTCAATCCGCCGACTCCCGGCTCAAATCCGCAACGACATCAAAGGTTTGTTTGACAATTATCAAAAAGCTTGCACTTTGGCAGATTTAATGCTATACAGTTTGGGCAAAGCTGATATTGTTGCGGATTGCTGCGAAGATAGTGCGATCGGCTACAAACAGCATGGTTCCCTTTCTGTTCACGTCTCTGCATTAGAAGAACTAGATCCTTTGCTCAGGCTCTACGAAGGCTGCGCCAACCGCACAATTGGCAGACTTGACGGCGCGACAATTATCAAATTTTACGCTCGCAGACCTCAGATTTCCTATTTATTTTATCCCGATTTTGACACTAACCCGCATCCAGCCCTTCACACTTCTATGCACATAGATTTGCGCGACCTTTCTGTGAGCTATCAAGACTATTCTGATGTGTATAATCCACCAATTTTAGTAAGAAAAGAAGCTTTTGTTACTGCTAGTTATCCCCATTATGACAAGTTTGCGAAACTCACCCGCCAAGAAGAAAAGTTAGGTATTCTCGATCGTGGCGCAGTTAAGAAACATCGGGAATGGATGAAGTGTTTGGAGGAAAATTGCGTTAAAATTAAGGATCATAAGTTGTTTTGGCGATCGAATGCTGACCCAGAAAAGTTGAAAATGCTGCAAAAAGCTGCGTCGGAACGCCACTCGCAAAAGATTGAGGTTAATGCGGGAAAGATTGAAGGAACCGCAGAGGGCACAGAGAGCACAGAGGAAGGGAAAGAAGAGGAATAGTCATGGAAACAGAGAAAGTTTCTGCCTAACTACCCAAAATTTGGATTTTACACAGAAAATTTCTGCTTTTGACCCCATGACGGGAAGGGAGTAGTTCCCAAAATCTCAAAATATTGATAGACTTAATCAAAGATATCTTGTTCTGTTTAAAAGGTATAGCCATGACAAATCAAGAGTTTTTAGGTGAATTTTTATCTCTGCCGGCTGAAGCACAGAGTCAAGTGGTAAGTTTGATCGCCTTTTTAAAACAAAAGTACATATATGATGAACCTGTCTCTTCGTCAGTAAATGTTGATTTAATGAACGATCCATTTATTGGAATGTGGCGAGATCGTCAAGACTTAGGTAGCACTACCTGGGTACGTAATCTCCGAGAAAACGAGTGGTAAAAAGCACATGGCTAGTTCAACTATCATAGATACCGACATAATCATTGATGTTGGTCGTGGTATTCCTGATGCAGTTAATTGTTTGCAAGGACTAAAATCAAGTTCTCGATTAGCAATTAGCATAATCACACAAATGGAGCTAATTGTTGGTTGCGCTAACAAGGTAGAGTTACAGACTCTAGAAAAATTTCTCCAGCAGTTTGACGTGATTAGAATTGACCAGTCTATTTCAGATAAGGCGGTTGACTTGTTACGGTTGTATCGGCTAAGTCACGGCTTACTAATTGCCGATGGCTTGATCGCAGCTACAGCAATAGTATGGGAGTACCCTTTCATCACTAAGAACCAACGAGATTATCGATTCATTCAAAACTTAAATTTATTGCCATATCCGTAGCAATCAGAAAGCCTAACAATGCGTTGGAGTCGAGTATCGGTATTGGTTTACTTGATGGACGAATTGTAGTTGTTGTCTACACGGAGCTTGATGAGGAAACAGTTCGCATTATCTCCAGGGCGAAAGTCACTGTCTTATGAACGCAGACGCTATGAACAATACCTCACAAACCGACTGGGCTAGAATCGACGCAATGAGCGATGAAGATATCGATACTTCCGATAGTCCACCACTATCGGAGGAGTTCTTTACTAGAGCGCAATTACGAAGGCCTCAGTCGGCTATTACTATGCAAGTTCAAGTCGATCCTGAAACATTTGCTTGGTTTCAGGCACAAGGAGAAACTGCCAGCAAATGTCTGTAGCACTTAGGATTTATGCAGATGCACACAAAACCTATCCTGCATTCGTAGCAAAGCCAGCATAGCGACAGCTATAATTATGGTTGGCTTTCATTACCTTCCGACAAAGAATTAGGCTTCTTGCTACAATGTTTCGATACAGTTCAAGTCAGCTAGAATATGTCCCTAATGAGCGCCCCAGCAAAATTCCAAGCAACCTCTCCTCCTTTCCGTTGGGATGAAGCGGGAGGTATCCGTATAGGTTCGAGTCGAGTCACCCTAGATAGCATACTTGCTTCATACCACAATGGCTCCACTCCCGAAGAAATCGCTATTCAGTATTCAGTTGTTCGCTTAGAAGACATATACAGTACCATTGCTTACTATCTAAACCATCGTCAGGAAATTGACAGTTATTTGGAACAGCGCAGCCAACAATCTCAGCAACTGAGACAAGAACTTTCTCGACAACACAACTTAGTTGATCTGAGACAACGTTTGCTTACTCGTTATCAGTCAAAAGGGGAGTCGATACCAAGTGCGCCTTCTAACTGATGAAAATTTTAATGGAGCCATATTGCGTGGGCTGGTGAGACGTTTGCCTGAATTAGATATTGTTCGTGTCCAAGATGTAGGGCTGATTCACACTGACGATCCAGATATTTTAGAATGGGCGGCTAATGAAGGACGCATCTTACTTACCCATGATGTGGCCACTATTACGATGTATGCCTACGAGCGAGTCAATCAAGGACTACCTATGCTGGGAGTTATTGAGGTTATTGCAACAGCACCCATTGGTAAGATCATTGATGATTTAGAACTATTTATTTGTTGCAGTCAGCCTGATGAATATGAAGGTCGAATTCTTTTCATCCCTTTCCCTTGATATACTTAACCTGCTTATGATGTATATTAATATTAGAAGTACCTCGAACAATCAACTGCGGAGTGGTAAATGAGTCAAAATATTTATCGATTTCAGGGTGATGACCCGGATATAAATCTTGCTAGCAAGAAGGCACGCGAATCATTTAAATATTTTTGGCGTGAGTTGTCATGGGAAAGGCGGCGGATAATTCCTGGGCTGGATATAAGTGCAGTAAAACTTGGATTTCCGACGGGAAAGGTGACGGATTCTGCACCATCAGTTGAACATATGTGGGTGGAGAATGTTAATTTTGATGGTCTGAAAGTTAGTGGAGATTTATTAAACGATCCGAGATGGATAGATGGAATTGGATCGGGCGACCAGATTGTGATGGGCTTCAACGATATCAATGATTGGATATATTCTATTGATGGGATGGTTTATGGTGCATATACTGTTAATGCAATACGGCTTACAATGAATAGCGATCGAAGGCGTGTGCATGATGATGCTTGGGGTTTGGAATTCGGCGATCCGAGAGAAATCCGAATTGTTCCCGATAGCTATTTAAATCAAGAATCAAGAAATAAGGATGAATATGAAATCGGCGAGCATCCAATGAGTGAGAATATGGCTGCAAAAATTGATTCTGCATTAAGTGAAAATCCTACCATTGTAAATCAAATTGATGAAAATGGCTGGACTATGCTGCAATGTGAGGCATTGGCTGGCAACTTAACTCCTGTTAAATTATTATTAAAGTATGGCGCTGATAAAATGATTAAGAATCCTGATGGGTTGACGGCGATTGACTTGGCGGAAGTGATGAAATGGAATAAAATTACTGATTTTCTAAGATAATCGGTGGGGCTTATAATAGGGAATTGTTTACCGGGTACAAGAGCCGCAACTTATTTCAGCACGTAAAGCAACTCGTCAGGAGAGGGCAGAGTATGAAGGTTGAAGCATTAAAGCAGCGATTAAACCGCAACCGTCCAATGACTAGCGTGACGATTCGTATGCCCGAAGATGTTGTGGAAGATTTAAAAAAAGTTGCACCATTGTTGGGTTTTTCGGGTTATCAGCCATTAATTCGTGCTTATATCGGTCAAGGTTTGCGCGTTGATTTAGAACGATTTGAGAGCGAGACAGTAACAGCCTTAGTAGCAAGTTTGAAGCGTCGAGGTGTCAGCGATGCAGTGATTGATGAGGCATTAAAGGAAGTCGTTCGTGCTGAGTCCTGTTAATTGTGTCTAGCCAGCAGCATCTCATATCCAACCCGTTGACATCGGAATTATTCATCTCTCTCTTCTGCAGACTCTGCGCCCTCTGCGCCCTCTGCGGTTAAATCATTCCCATACAATCGGAATTGATACCATTACAAAAGTCACTGTCTCATAAACGCAGACGCAACCATCCTACTTTTGACAAAGCAGTTCGCCTCGGACAAGAATGGCGTAAGTCTGCTGAATAGCTCAATACCTGCACGCGAGCCAAAAACCCGGTTTCTGCGTGAATATCTCAAGGGATTATCCACGATTTTTCCTAGAAACCGGGTTTTTTAGGTTGATAGTGCGTAAGTCCTGTTAAGCAAACTTAATCTTCAAATAATCATCCTCCATCTTCGCCCCCGAAGGTTGCAGTGCCGCTAAAGCTTGCGGCAACACCAAATTACGGCGGTGATTCCCAATCCGAACATTCAACTCATCTCCCGTTTTGGTCAACTGGATCTGATCCTTAGCAATTCCGGGCAAATACAGCTCAAGACTATATTGATTGTTTTCTTGCACGATCTTAATCGTATTTTCTTTGTAATAAACTTGACTTGGATCTTCGTCTTTGTAAAGCGTTTCTTTCAACCGTTCCAAAGCTGGCAAACCGCACATTTCTTCGGAATAAAGTGGCACCTCCTTAACGGGCAGCGGCATGAAATCTGAGTGAATTTCCTGACGGTACTGTTCCTGGCTTTCTTTCCACCGTTTAAAAAATGGGTCAGTTACTTCTGCGGGAATAATCCGGTTAGCTACTACTAAATCAGTGGCTACATTGTACAAACTCAAATAGGCATGAGCGCGCAGAGACTCTTTAATTACCATTTTTTCTGGATTGGTAACTAACCTTACCGAAGTGACAGTATTGTCAGTTAAAACCTTTTCCAAAGCTTCAATTTGTTCGTAAAATTCGTAAGGTGCATCCATCACCTCTTTGTCTGGTAAAGAAAAACCCGCAATTGGTCTAAAAATAGGTTCAACTAAAGGTCTAAGGGCGGCTGATATGCCTTGCAGCGGCTTGTAAAATTTTCTCATGTACCAGCCGCCCACTTCCGGCAAACTTAGCAGTCTCAATGCTGTGCCAGTCGGAGCAGAATCGATAATTAAAACATCAAATTCGCCTTCGTCGTAATGCCGCTTCATTCGCACTAAACCGAAGATTTCATCCATTCCTGGCAAGATGGCTAATTCTTCAGCTTGCACCCCTTCGAGTCCCTGCGCTCGCAAGACTTGAGTAATGTAGCGCTTAACTGCTCCCCAATTGCCTTCTAATTCCCTGAGAGCGTCTAATTCGGCTCCCCACAAATTCGGTTTCACCAGCCGCGAATCGTGTCCGAGTTCCATGTCGAAGCTGTCGGCTAAGGAGTGAGCGGGATCTGTACTCAGCACTAGGGTTTTGTATCCCAATTCGGCACACCGCAGCCCAGTCGCAGCGGCTACGGAGGTTTTGCCGACGCCGCCTTTTCCGGTCATTAATATTAAGCGCATTGATTGTTTAGCTCGCCTGAAAATTCTTTACTTCTTTATTGTAACGTTCTGTAACAGAGATTAATTTTGTGGGCGCTTAATTTTGGCGATCGCCCACCGCTGAACACCTCGCATTTCCGGCGACACACGAAATTGCTGCCATGTCAAGATCAGTTAAAATTCTTTATCTCAGATATCAATTGCAACAAATAAAAATCCATCAGCGTTCATCTGTGTTTATCTGCTAACATCTGCGGTTAAAAAAGGGATCTCGCTCTTGAAAAACTATTTTTTATTGCTAAAAAACCTAAGCCAAATTCTCAAACATTAGTTTTCACCGGAAATACAAGCTGTTTGAGTACATCCAACCGCGAACAGTCCCAGTAATCGATGTGAGAAACAATTAAACCGTCGCTGTTGACTTTCAGTTCGCTCCTACCGGCGATCGCCATTTTCGGTTTCCAAGGTAGCGGTGCGATCCAGCTCAGAGTCCAGCGAGTGTCTATAGTATCTCCAGACTGCGAAATCCCGTGCAAATCGAGATTTACATCCTGAAAAAAAGTCCCCATAAACCCGATCATTTTGCGGTAGCGATCGACTCCTGTAAATCGATTCACCGGATCTTCAAAATAAACATCTTTTGCATAGATGCTGTAAGTCTGATTATCGGGAAATCTTTGATAATCGTCTTTGAGAATTTCAATAATATCCATTTCGAGCGATCGTTATTCTTGTATTATTAGAATATAACTTTAACACAATAGATTTAAAATCCGCAATTTTCGTCCAAATTGTGATAGTATATCAGGTTATTTACTACCTTGCCAACTTTCAACTTAACATCACAACTATGATTGACCTCTACACTTTTACTACCCCCAACGGTCGCAAAGTCTCGATCATGCTCGAAGAAATAGGTTTACCCTACAACGTGCACGTCATCGACATCACAAAAAACGACCAATTTAGCCCAGAATTCATCGCCATCAACCCCAACAGCAAAATTCCGGCGATAGTCGATCGAGATAACGCCATCACCGTCTTCGAGTCCGGCGCTATTCTGATCTATCTTGCCGAAAAAAGCGGCAGATTTCTGCCCACAGACAAACAAAAATACTTTCAAGTTATGGAATGGCTGATGTTTCAAATGGCCAGCGTCGGCCCGATGTTTGGTCAGCTAAACCACTTCAAACGCTTTGCACCCGAACAAATTCCCTATGCGATTGGGCGCTACGAAAAAGAAACCTTGCGCCTCTACGGAGTATTAGACACTCAACTAGCAAAATATGAATACATTTGCGGCGACTATTCTATTGCCGACATTGCTACCTATCCCTGGGTTGCTATTTACGAATTTCAAGGATTAACCCTCGACAACCACCCGCACCTCAAACGTTGGGTAGAAACCTTGCAGAAGCGTCCCGCCGTTGAGCGCGGAATGGCAGTTGGCGTAAGTCCTAACTGAGAATTAAACTTGATGAGCGGTCACAAGCTATTTGACTGTAGCTCAAAATCCGGTTTGACACTGCCATGACTTGCTAACCATTGATAAACTTGCAGCATCTGCTGAGCTTTAACATCCCAGGAATAGTGATTCATGGCGTAATTGTGGGCTGCAATGCCCATGCGTGCAACACGAGGGCGATCGGCGACAAGCTGTTCGAGTTCTGCGGTAAAATTTTTTACCAGTGTGTCAAAATTACTTATAGGAACTTTAATCCCCCGATCGGGCTCTACCAGCGCACCGGGTCCGCCGTAGTCAACTACAACACAAGCCATACCGCAGGCCATTGCCTCAACCACAACGCCAGCCCCCAGTTCGCGAATCGAGGGAAAAGCAAAAATCTCAGCTTGGCGCATCAATTCTCCCACTTCAGGTTGGGTTTTTTGACCTAAAAGTTTAACGCAGTTGCCTAAATTGTGTTCTGCGATTAATTGTTCTAGTCTAGGACGTTCGGGTCCGTCGCCAACAATCGCTAATTTATGCTGCTGCAAAATCGAACTGTTAGCGAAAGCGCGAATGACAACTTCTGGCAATTTATAGGGAACTAGCCTGCCGGCAAACAGTACCGTCACTTGTTCGCTGCTAGAGCGTTGGGGCAGCTTAAACAATTCGGGATCGATGCCAACTTCGGCATAATTAATTGTCTTCGCTCTCGCTGAGGCTGGCAAATCTACGATCGTGTGATCGAATGCCGCCAGAATTCCTGCTGAACGTTCATAAGTAGAGCGGTAAAAAGGCATTAACCTGTAAGCATTTCGCACATAGCTCAACCACTCACGTTCCCGCTTCAACTCTGTTGTGAAAGCTTTCGGCCAAGGCAGCCCGCCGTTGAGAGGCCCAAGCAAAAAAGGAATAGGACTCCAAGCTGCCATAGGACTTGGCTGCGTGGGCGACATCGGGGTAATCCGGTGAACGACATCGAAATGCCCGCTTTGCAACTCTTGCTTGTAGCGCTGCCATACTTCCCACTCAAAGGCGAGATAGCTGAAATAACCTAGCGCTGTCCTAATAGTCCAGGATTTTTCTGAGCCACCGGTTAGTAAATTAGCTAGATTTTGAATGGGAACCGCAACATTTTCTGTATCTAGATAAACGACTTTAGCCTTACCCATCCCGACTTTATCGATATTGGGTTTATTCCGAATTTGAGTAACAACCGTAGCCTCAACATAATGGCTTATTGCACGCGCAAATTTATATCCAACCACCGGTAAAGAAGGCCACTCAGGATTGCAAACATCCGCCAGAATCAAAACCCGCATCGTATCAGTTTGCTCTTTGTTTTTCATAAAAACTCCAGTATCTGTACAATTTGTCATAATAATTATTCGCGAGATTGGTTTAGGAGAACTTCCCTGCGCTTGCCCCCTTGCTTGCCTACCCTAACTAATTATTCGCTCATGAGTGAGAATTGCTCTGGGACTCAAGAACTTTATAACACCGCTATCCCTATCTTGGCAAGTGTACCAATACATAGAAGATCGCGGTGTTGTTTTAAAGATACTGGTGATTCAGGATTGGAATGATTCTCTGACCTGCTTCCAGCACTCAATTGTTGGCGCACCGAGGAACTCAATCGGCGAAATGCTTAATAATCGCCTCAGCAAACTCCGAACACTTCAACTCAGGCACCGGCGGCTCCATCAACCTCGCCAAATCATAAGTAACTTCACCGTTAGAAATTGCCGCTCCCAAACCCTTCTTAATCAAGTCTGCTGCTTCCTGCCATCCCATGTATTCTAACATCATCACCCCGGACAAAATCAGGGAACCGGGATTGACTTTATCCAAACCAGCGTGTTTCGGTGCAGTGCCGTGAGTCGCCTCAAAAACTGCACATTCATCACCAATATTCGCACCGGGGCCCATGCCCAATCCACCGACAATGGCGGCGGCCGCATCGGACAAATAATCCCCGTTCAGATTCATTGTCGCCAAAATCGAATACTCGGCCGGTCGGGTTTGAATTTGTTGAAAAATACTGTCAGCAATTCGGTCGTTGACCATGATTTTTTCTTTCCACTGGCCGCTGCCGTGACTGTCCCAAATTGCAAACAGAACGTCGGCTACTTCTTGACGAATTTTGGCTTGTTTTTCTGGGGTCAAAGCATCGTATCCTGGGTCTATTTGGCGAGCATTATCTTCTAAGCTAATGTCGGGATTTTTTTCTTTGTTGCCCAGAATCCAAGACTCTCTTTCAGTTACGCACTGTTCGCGAAATTCGGTGGTTGCTAATTCATAACCCCAATCTCGGAAAGCTCCTTCGGTATATTTCATGATGTTGCCTTTGTGCACCAAAGTCACTTGCTGCTTATCTTTTGGCAACCGTAAAGCGTGGGTAATGGCGCGCCGTACTAAACGCTGAGAACCTGTTTTGCTAATGGGTTTAATTCCGATT
This sequence comes from Microcoleus sp. T3_B1, assembly GCF_036700445.1. NCBI lineage: Bacteria > Bacillati > Cyanobacteriota > Cyanophyceae > Oscillatoriales > Microcoleaceae > Microcoleus > Microcoleus sp. T3_B1. The sequence continues at coordinate 3,604 of NZ_JAUBOX010000028.1, read as the reverse complement.
CCCGAATCGAGGCGAATTTGTTTTTTGCCATGTTCTGGTGTTGCTGGAATTAACTCATTATTGAGGAATTCAATCAATTTTTTGCCGATTTCGCTGCCTTTTGCCCATTCAATTCCGAGGTAAATATCTTCTGTATTTTCCCGGTAAATAATTACATCTAGGAGTTCAGGGGTTTTGTGTAGCGATGGTGTTCCAGCATAATATTTGCAGGGCCGCACGCAGGCGTAAAGGTCAAAGATTTGCCGCAAAGCTACGTTTAGCGATCGAATGCCGCCCCCGATTGGGGTTGTCAGCGGCCCTTTGATGGCGACTCCGTATTCTTTGATGGCGTCTAAGGAATCCTGGGGCAGATATTGGTAAGTACCGTAGACATCGCAGGCTTCGTCGCCTACATAGATTTTAAACCAGTTGATTTTTCGATCGCCACCGTAAGCCTTTTCTACCGCAGCATCCATGACTTTCTGGGATGCAGGCCACAAGTCAACGCCGGTACCGTCGCCGCGAATGAAGGGAATAATGGGGTCATTGGGGACGATCGGCAAACCGTCTTTGAAAGTAATTTTAGAACCTGTGGTCGGGGCTACAATCTTTTCGTACATATCTTAACAGCGCGGATAGGAATGTTCCCTATTTTGCCACGATTATCTGCCTAAACCTCCACCAATCCTAAATATTTGTATAAATTTAAGTTTAATGTTTGGGCGATAGGCTGCCGGTCACTGTGACTTTTGGGCGATCGCCAATTTCAACCTCAATTTAAAAAAGTAGCAAAGATAGCAGAAGTTTCTCTCAAATCTCCCTCTCTATCTTTCAGCGCTACGGTTGAGAAGATGCTGGAAACAAGTCAGTGGATTTTAGATTTTAGATTTTAGATTTTAGATTTTAGATTTACTCCCCAGATGAATCTGGGATGTTGAACCTTAGTCTAAAATTTTGAACGCCTCGCGACTTTTGTCGGAAAGTTGTATGCGTTTTTGGGTGGGGTCAAAAGGGTGATTGTAGCCGCCGATGAACGCAAATAAACGCCGATTATTTTCACAAATTTTGCCTTTATTTGCGATATTTTTCCTTCTGCATATTCTTTTTGACTACCCACAAAATACACCAAATGACAATAATCACCACAACTATTTTGGAAACCGGGCCCAGATATTCCTCTACAAGTGTATAATTTTCCCCTAGTTTATATCCGGCAAAAGTCAGGAAACTTACCCATAAAAGAGTGCCGCCGGTTGAGTATAGTAAAAAAGGAATTAAAGGCATATTATTGATGCCAGCGGGCAGGGAAATTAGGGTGCGAACTCCCGGTACGAGGCGACACAAAAACACGGCTTTGTTGCCGTGTCTGTTAAACCATCTATTTGCTTTGTCAATATCGGCACCCGATACTGTGATCCACTTGCCGTATTTGTCGGCTAAATTCCTCAAGCGTTCTTCGCTCAATAATTTACCCGCATAGTACCAGGGAAACGCCCCCAGAATTGTACCGATTACTCCTGCTGCGATCGCCGGCGCTAACTCCATATCATCACCCTTTGAGGCCGTGAATCCTGCCAGCGGCATAATCAATTCTGAGGGTATGGGGGGGAAAAGATTTTCTAAAAACATCAACAGGCCAATCCCGAGATAGCTCATCGACTGCATTGTGTTAGTGATCCATTCAACCATTTTGATTTAAATATTGGTAATAGGTACTTTGTATTTTGCTCGTTTTTGATTGTTCCCAGGCACAGCCGGGGAACGCATATAAGCGAGGCTCTGCCTCAACTCCCCATGAGGGAGGCAGAGCCTCCTTGTATTCATTCCCCGGCACAGCGTGGGAACGATAAACGATGATTAAGTGCCCGAAGTCCAAGAGTTTGTGTACTCAATTTGTTCGGCAGTCAAGGTATCAATGTGAATACCCATTGCTTCCAATTTGAGACGGGCAATTTCTTTGTCAACTTCTACGGGTATTGAGTGAATACCCGGCTCTAGTTTGCCTTTGTTCGTAACTAGATATTCGCAGGCTAAAGCTTGGTTAGCAAAGCTCATATCCATCACGGCGCTGGGGTGTCCTTCGGCTGCTGCCAAGTTGATCAAACGGCCTTCGCCCAACACAATAATCGACTTGCCATTATTGAGGTGATATTCTTGAGTGAAAGACCGGACTGTTTTCACGTCGGTGCTTTTTGCGCCGAGGGATTTGAGGTCAATTTCAATGTCGAAGTGACCGGAATTGCAAACAATTGCGCCGTCTTTCATTGTGTCGAAATGTTCGGCACGAATGACGTGTTTGTTGCCGGTAACGGTAATGAATATATCTCCGACTGTTGCTGCTTCGTCCATCGGCATGACGCGGAAACCGTCCATCACTGCTTCGATCGCCCGAATCGGATCGATTTCTGTGACAATTACGTTAGCACCCATGCCGCGGGCGCGCAGTGCCGTGCCTTTGCCGCACCAACCGTAACCTGCAACCACAATATTTTTACCGGCTAACAAAATATTGGTAGCGCGGATAATCCCATCTAGGGTAGATTGACCGGTGCCGTAGCGGTTGTCAAAGAAGTGCTTGGTGTCGGCGTCGTTGACGTTCATTGCGGGGAAAGTCAGCACGCCGTCTTTCAACATGGCCCGCAGGCGCACGATGCCTGTGGTAGTTTCTTCGGTAGTTCCGATTAAGTCGGCAATTTGGTTCGGGCGGTGCTGGATTAGTGCCGCTACCACGTCGCTGCCGTCGTCGATGATAATATTGGGGCGGTGGTCTAGGGCTGTGTAGACGTGACGTTCGTAGGTAGCCGCGTCTTCTCCTTTGAGGGCGAAGACGGAAATGCCGTAGTCTTCAACTAAGCAAGCCGCTACGTCATCTTGAGTGCTCAGGGGGTTGCTGGCGATCAGTACGGCGTCGCCACCGCCGAGTTTGATGGCGATTGCCAAATGAGCGGTTTCTGTGGTTACGTGGCAGCAAGCAGCCAAGCGAATGCCAGCAAAAGGCTTTTCTTTAGCGAAGCGTTCTTGAATTTGCCGCAAAACCGGCATTTCCCGGCCGGCCCACTCGATGCGTTGCTTTCCCAAGGGGGCGAGGGACAAGTCTTTGACTTCGTGTTTAATCTTGACGGATGTAGCAACCATGTATGTTATTTCTCAGAAATCATCAAACTTTGTTAGTTTTAGCAGATTAAGTCATCGGCGGGCAAGTGCTGTGATTTTACTCGATCGGGGTCGGCGAGGCTAATCTTAAATTTTGATTGTGTTTTATTGACACTCAAGCGGGCTGAAGCCGCTGAGATTCTGCGGACAGAGCAGCTTTAGGTAACACCCAAAGTTTTACTCTCGCTACGGTGGTCAAACACCGTCTACACAGTCGGTCAAGTTTTACACCTAACTTACTGGCTACTTTTCTTAGAATGTTGGCAGCCCCATTTATATCTGCATTGATTACAGTTCCATCAGCAGAGCGATACAAACCACGTTTAATTCGTTTTCCCGATGCTTTCCACCCAGGCAGTTTTTCGCCGTATCTGGGTAGGGAGTCTCCATCAAGAAAATTAAAGTCGGCGACACTCTCACGAGCGCCGCCGCTCTCCAAAACCGTGCGTGAAAATTTCTCTTCACACGGCTC